>DATNPC010000975.1:0-25921 GCA_036703375.1 Allocoleopsis sp. | reverse complement strand
CCGGATGGCAAGGAACTGGCTATGGCTGGAGATGATGGCAGGCTCAGGCTATGGGAGATTAAAAGCAGGCAGTTGAAAGAAATTAAGATTCATAAGGGCAGTATCAACAGTGTTAGTTTTAGCCCGGATGGTCAGGAATTGGCTATAGCTGGAGAGGATGGCAAGGTTAGGCGCTCAGATTTATCAGGAACGCTGCGGGCAGAATTTAACAGCTATCAGGGCAGTATCAAAAATATTAGTTTTAGTCCCGATGGCAAGCTGATTGCTACAACTGGAACTCATGGCACGGTAAGACTGTGGACGTTATCCGGTCAACAGGTGGCTGAATTTAAAGGGCATCAGAATATCGTCAGTAGTCTCGGTTTTAGCGAAGATGGCAAATTGTTGGTGACGGCTGGCAAGGGTAGTGGGGGGATGGCAATCCTCTGGCGCGTCAGAGGATTAGATGAACTGCTAACTGAAGGCTGCAACTGGCTCAAAGATTACTTGGATACCCATCCTGATGACCTCAAAAAACTGGCAGTGTGTCAAAAAAGGTAATTGGGAATTGGGCATGGGTAATTAAGAACTTGTATTAAGAGTGAAGTCCTGACCAACTGTACCCTGGTCACTGGTCACTGCTCTGATTCTTGCATAAGTGCCAGGGCACGAATGGCGTAGGGTGCGTTGCCACGCACCCTACAATTAGGAGCCGTGCGCCAGTCTGATATTTCCTAAACGAATGAAGATTACTTCAAGGCTTCAAGGGATAACAGATTAAACACATGTTTAATCGGGTTAATGATAGCTGTTGCGGGTTGTCCTTCAGCCTCATTCCGTTCGGAACCCGCAAAGAGTAGACCCAACAATCTATTATCCCTATCGAGGACGGCTGAGCCTGAATCTCCAGGCGCAGAAATATCTTCTTCCGCCAGTACCTGTTTGATAATGATTTGATCGACAAACGTGGCCTTTTCAAATAAACCATATTTCACGGTGACAGTGGCATTCACCGTATCGATATAGCCTGTCGTGTGCATCGTAGTCCGACCTGTTTTCCTGACAAACTCCCCTAAATCATCAACCGTAATGTCTCGCGTATCGGTTGGAACAGTCTCACCAACATCCTTAATGGCATGGGTAACAAAGTCGGGATTATCTGGCGTAGCAATGGCAGCATCAATGAGATTGTTAACGCCCGATTCAAACTGAATTGGATAAAACCGTTTCAACGTCGCAATTTGATTTTCGGGCGGTGTTCCACCATCAGTAGGGCCCGGTTGATAAATCGGGTCTCCAGGTACTCCCTGGTTGGTATTGGCTAGAACGTGATTATTGCTAAGAATCACAGTTTGATCATCGGTTTTATCTCGGACTAAACACCCTAACGTCCCTGCTGTAATATCCCGGTGTCCGATGCTATATCCACCAGGACAAGGTCTCATCCGTTCGATATACTCAAGCGATTGAAACTGTAATGCCTGAACATCAGTGATTATCTCAAGCACCCCATCCGAGGAAAACTCCCAAGGAATGTTAATTTGCTTAGGAATCCGGCTTTGCACCGGCAACTGACGCAATGAGAGTTTGCGATTGACAAAGAAGACAAGCGCTGGTTGGTCAGTTCTGTGACCTGCTACTCGTTTCATCGTAATACCGAAGCCATTAATGCAGTCACACTGACCTGTCAGTTGTAGAAAAAGAGATCTAGCTGTGCGAACAATTCGCACCAAATCTTGGGCTGTTGCTCTTGCCATTTTTTAAACTTCCTGATTATTAAAAAACTCAAAACAGGAGCAATTTAGTAGAGCATGTCACGAGAGTAGGTTGGGTTGAGGAACAGACCCAACTCTAAGGTTTTTCTGTTGGGTTTTGCTATCGTTCAACCCAACCTACATGAGTGTTATTGCTTGCAATCACCTGCTCCCGTCCAAAATCAAAAGGGAGAATAAGTCAAGGCTTTCGATCTCTGCTGAAAATTCAATGGAAAATCTTTATTGGTCGCTCGATCGACCTGATGAACAGTATCTATACGGGTCATACTATTGATGTTGCCAACTTGGCAGAAATTTTTACGAGCTCAAGTACTTGGCGTTAGCAACGTCAGGAGCATCGGCATGCGCCTAGCGCCCAGTGCAAGCAGGCAGAAGACCAGTTAAAAAGCTCGGAAAGTTCCAGTAAACTCAGCTTCTACTGGATAGCCTTCAATTTCAGTAGGAATTTGTCCGACGAGCGCAGATGCTGCCCGATTGACATAAACCTTAATACACTTTTGTTGACCTTCTTTGGTAAGACTAATTCCTACGCCTGTGACTCCTGGCATTGCCATGAGCTGTGTTTCCCATTCAGCTTTAACTTCTTGAATTGTTTTATTACTCATGGGACTGCTCTCTCGCTGGATTGCCTGTTCGGTTGTCGAAATCGATGGCTGATGCTCAGTGACGTAAGCAGAGATAGCTGAAAAGCTCACTAAGACAGTGAGGAAGCCTAAAATTAGTAGCTCTCTTACTACGCCAAATCGTTGGAGTCGCATGGCTTGATTCAAGTAGTATTGAGCGTCGATAGAGGCACCTTTAGTCATATATTAGTGTGGCAATCGTTTGATGGTTGAACTTGGAAACAATTTTCAACATGAAGAGATAACATCCATCATCGATCGCGTACTGGAAACCCAACAATCTGTCAGCCCATCCGCACAAGCGAAGCAGAAATTCTAGCAGAGCGATCGCATCTGTATCTCTTCCCTATCTCAAAGCAAAAGAAAAAGGCAAGAGGCACCACTTGAATTGCCTTTTGCCTTTTATTCACATCCCCAACCTAAGAAGGGGTTAATTTGCTCAGCTTTAACGGTCTACCGAACCCATAATGATGTCAATACTGCCGAGAATCGCCATAATATCGGCAACCTTAACGCCTCGTAGGATATGGGGTAAGATTTGCAGGTTGTTGAAGTCAGCAGCACGAATCTTAAAACGCCAAGGGAAGACATTATCGTCCCCCACAATAAACACGCCTAATTCGCCTTTACCGCTTTCCAAACGGACATAGTGTTCGCCCGCAGGAATCTTGAAGGTAGGAGCAATTTTCTTACCAACAAATTGGTATTCAAAATCATTCCACTGGGATTTCTTCCCTTCTGCCATCCGCTTGGCTTCCAGGTTCTCATAAGGTCCTCCAGGCAACCCTTTCAACGCTTGACGCAGAATCTTGACTGACTCGCGCATCTCGCGAATCCGTACTAAATACCGGGCAAAGCAATCTCCCGCCGTCTCCCACTGAACTTCCCAGTCAAAGTCGTCGTAGCACTCATAGTGGTCAACTTTTCGCAAATCCCACTTCACGCCGGAACCCCGCAGCATGGGGCCCGATAGTCCCCAGTTAATCGCTTCATCGCGGGTAATGGTACCAACACCTTCTACCCGTCGCCGGAAGATGGGGTTGTCGGTAATTAAGCGCTCGTACTCGTCTACTTTGGGCATAAAGTAGTCACAGAAGTCCAAGCACTTATCGACCCATCCATAGGTCAGATCCGCGGCTACTCCACCAATACGGAAGTAGTTGTTATTGACCATGCGATAGCCTGAGACAGCTTCCCACAGGTCATAAATCAACTCCCGTTCGCGGAAGATGTAGAAGAACGGCGTCTGGGCACCCACGTCAGCCATGAATGGCCCCAACCACAGCAGGTGGTTGGCAATCCGATTCAATTCCAGCATGATGACGCGGATGTAGCTGGCGCGTTTCGGTACCGCAATATCCGCTAACTTTTCTGGTGCATTGACAGTAATTGCCTCATTAAACATCCCCTCGGCATAATCCCACCGACTGACGTAGGGAACGTACATGATGGTCGTGCGGTTTTCGGCAATTTTCTCCATGCCTCGGTGCAGGTAGCCAATTACCGGTTCGCAATCAACCACATCCTCACCATCTAGGGTGACGATGAGTCGCAGAACCCCGTGCATGGAAGGATGGTGAGGTCCCATGTTGAGAACCATGGGTTCTGTTCTTGTTTCGATTTTTGCCATAAATGAGCAGTTCCCTTTTGGAGCAGGTTGGACAGTTGCAACAAGAGACAGTCAGCTTCAATAACAGAGCGGTAGTCTGTTGATATTTAACAATGGTTAACAGGCTACAGACAACTCGCAACGTCGCTTATGGTCAATATTTGATAGCTTTATGGCAGTAGGTCTGGTGCCTATTTATTTATTTTTGTTGCATCTGTTTTAATTATATGGAGAGTGAGGCTCAAAGGACGATCGCATCGACGTTCCTACACGTTTCGGTGCTGAGTCGGGAGTTAATCGAAGGCTTGAATATTCGTCCAGGCGGGCATTACCTAGACGCGACAGTTGGTGGAGGCGGACACAGCCAGTCGATTTTAGAGGCGGAACCGGATGTCCGGGTGACAGCGATCGATCGGGATACAGATGCGATCGCAGCCGCAAAGGCTAAGTTAGAACATTATGGAGAGCGCGTCCAGTTCTGGCATGGTAATTACGCGGACTATCAGCCAAGTAATATCTTGTTTGATGGAATTATTGCCGATTTAGGCGTTAGCTCTGCTCAATTTGATATTCCAGAGCGAGGCTTTAGTTTTCGCCATACGGCTGACTTAGATATGCGGATGGATCGAAGCCAACCCTTCACCGCCGCCGATGTAATTAATCAGTGGGATGAAGCACAACTAGCGGATGCATTCTACAAGTACGGGGAAGAACGCCTCTCGCGGCAAATAGCACGACGAATTGTCGAGAAGCGTCCCTTTGTGACAACAACTGAACTCGCAGATGCGATCGCGCATAGCGTCCCTCGTAAATACCGCTACGGTAGAATCCACCCAGCCACCCGCGTTTTTCAGGCCCTCCGCATTGTCGTTAACCAAGAGATTGCCTCCCTCGAAACGTTCCTTAACAAAGCACCCAATTGGCTCAACGTTGAAGGCAGAATTGGAGTAATCAGTTTTCACAGTTTAGAAGACCGCATTGTTAAACATAGCTTTCGCGACTCACCGTTATTACGAGTTCTGACTAAAAAGCCAATAATGGCTCAAGAAGAAGAACTAGAGGGTAATCCCCGTTCTCGTTCTGCCAAGCTCAGGCTAGCAGAACGAATGGCTCAGTAATCGTTTTTGAAGCATCTCAGTGGTAAGTTATGACTTGGTGGACAGAGGAAATTCAACAGCTTCGCCAGGAAAACGAGCAGCTTAGACAGCAACTGGTTAATCAGCTCAGTTATTGTCAGTTAATCGAGCAATATTTGAAAGAGAGCAAGCTGACGCAAGGAGGCGATCGCAATAATCTAACTAATGCTCATTTGGAACTCCTTCACTTCAAGAAATGGGTTGAAGAGAAAGTCACAAGGAACGTACATTAAATTCTTAATTCATACTGATAGCTAATCGTTCCTTAAGTCGGGACGCTTTTGTTAACCCGATCGCTGCCTCTTATCCCATTCCTCTTGAGCTATTCTTGAGGCTTCTTGAATGATCGGATGCAAGTTGCACTTATACAACGCCGAACACGACAAAAAGTTAATTTCTAATACATAAGCATTTCCTTGAAACCAGCAGAGGTCAAGAACCCAGATTGGATCGGGTTGCCAGCCACATTGGGCTACTTCTTGAGCTAATTTTTTAACCTCGTCAGGCATTCCCTGTTGGTAATGGAACTTCCCAGACTGTTTGTACTGGGAACTACTTAGCACTTGTCCTTGGGCAATTACGACTCTCCACTCGGCTTCAATCTCCTTGGCTTTTGCGATCGCAACTAGCATCTCTGGATTATCTAAGTAGTGCCGTCTCATCAAGCCTTGCAAATCAGCCAATTCTTTTCCAGAATAAACACTTCCTGGAAATGGCTTTAGAGGGCTATTGGGACGAACGAAAAGTCTATTTTCATTTCCCATTAGATTGTTGATTACGGGGTCTTCTGATAAGGCGACCCGACGAGATAAATCCTCTAGCGGCAGAATGCAATAGTCTGCGTTGAGTAACCACTTCTCCAGGTAGGGATAATAATTTGTGCAGTAATAATTTTCAAGAGAGCCAATTATTCCCGGTATCCAAGGGAGTTCCTTGATAATCTTCGTGGCTATATCGAGCGAGCCGTAGAACAGGATACAAGAATCCTCTGGAAAGAATTGTTGATAATTGGTCAATCCCTTGGTGTAGTCGATCGCCCGCACTCGATGACCTTGAGCCTGAATTTCGGTGATGAGTGGTGCAAGAGGACTGCCAAAGACACCATCTTCTAGAATCCAATTAACCATGGAGTCTATTCTGATAGATTTACGTGACACCTGTATAGGGCGAACAGCCATCATCGGTGTCAATTTAAGTCCTGGCGACTAGAAGTCGCGGCTACAAAAACCAAGTCCGCCTGCGCGGACTCATGAAAAATCAGGGGTTTTGAAACCCGCGCAGGCGGGTTTCGTTTGTATAGCTGCGGTTTTAACCGCCCAGCTAACTTAAGTTGACACCAATGCACAGCCGTTCGTCCCTACAAACTGGGTGTACCTGATTGAGTTGAAAACTGCTGTCAATACGCCCCTACTTTGATTCGCTGCGTCACCTAATTGCCTTGGCAGTTGGCTGTACCGGTTGCCCAGCAGGTACCGGACGATAAGTAGCAAACTCCATCGTAAAGTTAGCTTGACCCGACGTGAGCGATCGCAAATCCGTCGAGTATCCGAACATTTCCTTCAGCGGAACTTCTGCCCGAATCGCCGAATACCCCTCCATCGTCTGAGAACCCAGTACCAAGCCGCGCCGAGACGATAAATCGCCTTGTATCCGTCCCACATAATCGTTCGGTGTCTCCACTTCCACGAGCATGATGGGTTCGAGGACAATCGGCTTAGCTTTAGAGAAGGCTTGCTGGAAACCTTCTTTGGCTGCCACTCGGAATGCTAGTTCCGACGAGTCAACGGGGTGGTACGAACCGCCTTCCAAAATCACCTTGACTCCAGTCACCGGATAGCCGATAAGCAGTCCGCTAGTGAGCGCATCGCGGAATCCCTTCTCACACGATGGGATAAATTGCGTGGGAATGGCACCTCCGGTTACTCGGTTGACAAACACAAACGGTTCATCGCAAGGTTCAATTCGACCCATAACATGAGCGAAATCTCCCGCACCTCCAGTCTGCTTCTTGAACGTGTAGTCGAACTTCGCGGCTTGGGAGATGGTTTCGCGGTACGCTACAGCTGGTTGACCGACATAAACCTCGGCATGGTATTCCCGCTTCATGCGCTCGATGTAAATGTCCAGATGCAGTTCACCCATCCCTGCAATCAGCGTTTGCTTGGATTCTGGGTCAACGCTGACGTGGAATGTGGGGTCTTCTCGCATAAAACGATTGAGCGCTTTCGACACCCGATCTGCATCATCCTGATGTTTCGGTGTCACGGCGAGAGTAATCACGGGTTCTGGGACAAACATCCCTTCTAGAGAAAGGTTCGTTCCCTCTGAACAGAAGGTATCCCCAGAGGCGCAGTTGACACCGAGCAGTGCCACAATATTACCTGCGGTAGCTTCTGCAATCTCTTCTCGGTGATTCGCGTGCATCCGCACAAATCGCCCAATTTTCACCCGCCGACCAGTACGGGTATTGTAGACTGCGTCTCCTTTGCGTAGTGTTCCGGAGTAGATGCGAGTGTAGGTCAGTTGTCCCGTCTCCTCATCCGTAATCTTGAACGCCAGGGCAACGAGTGGGCCATCGGAGTCAGCATAGACATCGACGGGTTCATTCGTTGTCACATCAAACGCCTTCACCACTTCGCGATCTTCCGGTGAAGGTAAGTAAAGCGCAACAGCATCCAGCAGGTTTTGCACTCCCTTATTT
This sequence comes from Allocoleopsis sp., assembly GCA_036703375.1. Lineage (GTDB taxonomy): Bacteria > Cyanobacteriota > Cyanobacteriia > Cyanobacteriales > Coleofasciculaceae > DATNPC01. The sequence goes on along the minus strand of DATNPC010000975.1, from coordinate 18,098 downwards.
TTATAGGCTGAACCGATTAGCACTGGCGTGAGTTGGAGGCTCAACGTTGCTTTGCGAATCGTCTCCCAAATCATCTCCTTGGGAACCTCTTCGCCCTCCAGTAACTTCTCCATCATGGGTTCTGAGAACAGGGAAAGGCGATCGAGCATCTTGTACCGCTCATCTTCTGCGGTAGCGCGCAAGTTCTCAGGAATCGGGAGAATTAGCCGCTCTTCGCCCTTTTCTCCAGCAAAATAGTTTGCCGTCATCTCGATTAAATCGATGACACCCTCAAACTGGTCCTCGCTGCCGATAGGATACTGAAGGGATAGGGCATTCAGAGCCAACTTATCTCTAAGAGATTCGACTACGCGGAACGGATTCGCGCCCACCCGATCCATCTTATTGATGAAGGCAATGCGCGGCACTCGGTAGCGTTTCATCTGCCTATCTACTGTCAGCGTCTGGGACTGAACCCCTTCAACCGCACTCAGCACCATAATCGCCCCATCGAGAACCCGCAAGGCACGCTCGACTTCAATCGTGAAGTCTACGTGTCCGGGAGTATCAATCAGGTTGATTTGGGTATCATGCCAGTAGCAGGTTGTAGCAGCAGAAGTGATAGTAATGCCTTTCTCATGCTCCAATTCCATGTAGTCCATGGTGGCACCCGCACCGCTGTCATGAACCTCCCCGATTTTGTGAATTTTGCCGGTGTAGTAGAGAATTCGCTCGGAAAGGGTTGTCTTTCCAGAGTCGATGTGGGCAGAAATTCCAATGTTTCGGATGTTACTTCGGGGAATCATAGGGCTGGCTCCTTTTTTGCCAGAGTATATGGACTGATTCTTGCCACTAGGATAGCGTTATCAGTATTGTACTACATTTATGCTACACGAGATTAAGCGTGGACAGTTGGAGCGATCGCATCCTGCCTGTCTAACTGCTATCAACTAAAGAATGCACCAGTTCTAAAATGAGGGTAAACTTTGGTGCAAAGATGCCTGCAAAGGATATTTACCACAATGCTGTCAAATCAGCTTTGGTTAAAGATGGCTGGCAAATTACGGCTGACCCATACAGAATATTGTATGAAGATGCTGAACTGTATGCTGACTTAGCTGCTGAACGCCCTATTTCAGCCCAACGTGATGGACAAAAAATAGTCGTTGAAATCAAAAGTTTTGTAGGGCGTTCTCTGATGTATGACTTTCATAGCGCCCTAGGTCAGTATATGGTGTATCGCAGGTTGATTGAGCTAACAGAACCTGTATATCAACTTTATTTAGCAATTGACGATATTACTTATGAGAACTTCTTTCAACGCAAGTCTGTCCAAGCTGTAATTGAAGCCAACAATGTTTGGCTGATGGTTGTAGATATTGATAAGGAGATAATTGTTCAATGGAAAAACTAACTCACTATCGCGACTTAATCAAGAAAATTTTAACCGAATACTACGAATGGGCTGCTAATGCGCCTCAAGATGGTGTAGAGGAATGTTTAGCATTTGATGAGGTTCGAGATCATTATTTTTGGTTTCATAGTGGTTGGGACGGCAAACGCAGAGTTCAAGGGGTTATGGTTTACCTCAGAATTCGAGAGGAGAAGATTTGGGTTGAGGAGGATTGGACGAAGCAGGGAATTGTGAATGAGTTGTTAGATGCAGGAGTTCCTCATGAGGATATTGTTTTGGGATTTCAGCATCCGAGCAAGCGCCCGTTGACGGAATTTGCGATCGCTTAATCTCTTTTAAATATGAGGTTGCTTACGAGCGCGCTCGGGCTACGCTAACGCACATTCATCACCTGAGACAGTATGGAGGTGCAAGGAGCGATCGCATCTCCCCCCACCCTCCACAAGTGCGATCGCTTTCTCCCTACAGTCAATCAATTCAGAGAAACTTTTTTCCTCATCAAGCTCATCACCTCTCCTGAATCCCCATAAGGCGTCGGCGGACTCCACTCCCTCACTTCTGCAAAGTAGAGGCGATGCAGCAATCCGATGATAATGTCTATCCCTTGACGGGAACCGATAACCATCACCTTGACAAATTCTTGTCGGGAAACGGGATCGGTAGGAACCTCAATGGAAACTTCGCTAGAGAGCGATTGACTGTCGCTGGGTAGAAATTCTTCTTGCATTTGGATTCACCTAATTTTTTACTACGAAAAATGTTCCGATTAGTCACATGACCTAGCATACCCGAAATGTGACTAATTGGAACGTTTACGGCGTCATCAGCCTCTGACACAATCAGAGGCATGGGAAGAGCAGGTAAAGCCCTAAAGCAGGCACTAATAACCTATGGCATCAGCCAAAATCAGCTAGCAGCGTCGATGGGAGTTGGACACGCCAACGTTAGTCGTTGGGTGAATGAGGTGAGAGATCCAGGTGGTGAAACGATACTTGAAATTCGGGAAGCGCTTGGGCAAATTAATCCAGCAGCAGCAGCAGAGTTCATCAGGCTGTACTTGGAGATGCCAAAAAATGAAGAATAGTTTTAGGGATTGAGAATGCGATCGCTCAATCAGACACTACACACCATTGGAGCAAAATTTCTTGCCACATCTTTGGTTGTCTTGAGTATGCTCTTGCTTCCCATCGCTAAGGTAGACATTGCTTACTCTGCTGATTGAGAGTTTCACATCGTTTATGCTTTTGCATAAGTCGATAGTGCTACTTATAGTCTGTAGACTTATAGTCATCATAGCCTGTACTTTCCACTACATGAATCCTTTGGAAATGCAAGTTACTTTGGGTCAAGTCGTTCGAGCTAAGCGCAGCCAACTTGGGTATAGCCAGGAAGCCTTTGCAGATAAAGTTGGACTTCATCGAACCTACATTGGTTCTTTTGAACGAGGAGAACGGAATCTCAGTCTCCAAAACCTGGTTCGGATTGCAAATGCTTTGGAGCTACCGCTTTCATCCTTAGTTGCTGAGGCAGAGGCAGCTTTGAGGAGAACAAACGTCTAGGATATGGAACCTTTTGAGCAGTTGGAACAACTTATCCGCGAGTTGAACCCTGTTCAAATAACTCTTCTGCTTGAAATGGCGAGAGCTATGAGGAGAGCAATTCAGGAAGATATCAATGAACAAAGCGATCTCCTTGTTCCTGAATTTTCCACTAATTTTTCCAATCGTCTCCTAATTCATCATGCAACTCACGCAGAGAAATTTAGCAAGAAAGCGTTTGAGTATGCTTTCGCCTCAGCATCTATCTCTGCCGGAAGAACTGCCCAGCTCATTTCCAGCTCAACAAATCCTGGCACAGATGTCTTAGTCAATAGAGTAGCGTTTTCACTGAAAACAGAAGCATCAGCACGTCTTAGAAGAGACAAGCTTACAATTTCAAAACTCATGGAAGCGCGTTGGATTCGAGACTGTAGGAGCCCTGAAGATTTCGCAAATGGAATAACCAATCGGGTGGTCGTGCATTTGCAGAAATATCAACGCATTCTGATGCTGAGAGCGTATGATGTTTCAGAATCTGAAGTAAAGTACGATTTGATAGAAATCCCCCATAGTTTGTTGCTACAGATTGGTAACTTGACGGCAACTGACTTTACGACCAGAACAGCAGGCGGTGGAAGTCGAGCTGATGTCTATGTATCAGGATGCAAGGCTTTTACTGTGCGATTGGATGGCAGTGTTGAGAAAGTTACTATCTCAGGGCTAGCAACCGGCATGTGCTTTTATCACGGCTCATGGATTATTCCAACTCTCAGATGAGGACTGGAGCCGATGCAGACAGTTCAAAACTCGATTGCTTTTCTGGTAAAGCTTCCATGTCTTCTAGTGTCAAATGGGTGTACGGGAGTATGACTGAATCAATGGAAGGTCTTTGCCCACTCAAGATCCATTCACAGACTTTAGCTAACTGGTAGGAAATAAGAGGAGGCACCGCATCTCCTATATGCCTGTACATATTGGCTCTTGAAGACGCTACAAATTTGTAGTTTCTTGGAAAGCCTTGAAGAATTGACATTTCTCGAACTGTACATAGCCGATCCTGTTCAGGATGAGCGTAGCGTCCGTTGCCGATGTGCGAACACTCTCTCTTGATTGTTACAGCAGGTCTATCCCACCACAGCCGCCCATATACATCTGGATGTGACCCCAACTTGCCTTGGGCAATGTAACGCAACATAGCAGGATTCAAAATTTCTTCGGCTTCCCGATGGTTTCTCAGATCTGCCCAAGAACCACCATCTTTTGGTATGAGTTGAAGCCGTCTTAAGCTCTTGAGGTTTGAGAAACTAGGTGCGATGTGTAGAGGATCGGCTGGGTGAGCTTTGCCTGCAACAACTGCTGGCAGTGAGGAAATAGCTCTCTTTACGTAAGTAGCCTCCTCTTTGATTTGAAACCCAGCCCATATGTCCCCTAGAGTTCTAAGCTGTAAATCTTTCCTAACTGCAATAATTAATGCTCGTTCCCTCCGTTGAGGAAGACCAAATCGATTCAGCATTTGAATTTCAGCATGAACCTTATACCCAAGTTGAATCAGTTCTTCCTGTAGTTTGTTGTAATGGAGCGTGAAATTTCCAACGAGCAACTCTCTAGCGTTCTCCATTAAAAAAATTGCTGGTTTCAGTTCTTCCACGAAGAGGGCACTGCGAACCACCAGTGAATTGCGAGGGTCATCTACGATGTGATTGCTTGGGTTAGTTCTAGAAAATCCTGTACAAGGAGGGCATGAAATCAAGACAGTAGGCTCAGCGCTACCTAGAGTAGCGGTCAGAATTTGGCGTAGAGTCCCTGGAGCTAGTATTGCGAGGTCAGCCTCCAGTGGTTCTATGCCCATGTTGGCTTGATAGCCGAGATTACACTGTAGAGAGCCTTTGCCACTGCTAGGCTTACCAATCTGGGCATCCACAGCTCCTACTATCTGAAAGTCAGGATGAGCATGGAAACCGTAGCTCATCCCTCCTACTCCTGAGAACAGGTCAACTACAGTCCACGGGGTGTTCAAAGGCTTATTCATTCAACAGAGTCGATCGATTGATGACTATAAGTATCATAGAGCGATCGCTTGAGTTAGATGATAATTCTATTCGTGTGAAGCGATCGCATCTCCCCCACCCTGCACAAAATGCGATCGCGAAAAAAATTTCACGTATCATGATGCTGTTCTACCAATGAGGTAGCTTATCTCCAGCGTTGAAGACGACGAAAGCCAAGAGCCTAACATTGAAGGTGATGCCGGAGAGCTATTAATGGCATTCCTGGTTTTTTCAAATGTCTATTGCAGGCTTTGAATCACTGTCGATGCGACAGCAGACATCACGCTTTCGCGTTGCTCTAAAGGCGCTTTTGAACCAGCAATGAATACTGCGATCGCAATATGTTTTCCGGTTGGGGAACTAATCAGGCCAACATCATTGGTAGCAAGGCCAATTCCTACTACATCCCCTCCAGTACCAGTCTTATGAGCGATCGACCAACCCGGCGGTAAACCAGCTTTGAGGCGTTTTTGTCCGGTGGGAGAGTCGGTCATAATCTTGAGTAATAGAGCTGTTGAATCCTCAGATAATAGTTGACGCGATTGCAGTTTGACGAGCAAATCAATCATACCTTCGGGTGTGGCGGTATCTCGCGGATCGGTCAAATATCTTTCTAGGGCAGCCTTCTTAACCGCATCGGGAATCTGCTGAACCGCCTCTTCATATTTCTGCTCGTCTACTAATTCAGGACGAAAGTTAGTGAGTCCGACAGTATCAGGCTGTAGTTGTTGTTCCAAGCGATCGACACGAATATCACGAATGTTGAGTCTGCCCAAGTTAGCGGTGACTTGCTCAGGTCCACCCACCAACCGAACTAACGCATCTGCCGCCGTGTTATCACTATCGCCAACGGCTCGCTCCAAAAGATGCCGGACTGTAAACTGGGCGCGATCGCCTTTGATTTCTTTGAGAATCGGACTCCATGCTGGCACGAACTGTTCGCGAGGAATGGTGACAGTTTGGTTGAGCGAAAGTTTACCTTCGTCTACAAGCTTTAAGACAACGATGCTAAGGGGAAGCTTGAATACGCTTTGCATGGGAAACCGTTGCTTGCCATTGCGAAACCAACGTTCACCTGTATCCAGATCTAAAACACCAATGCCAACATTACCTTGAGCCCTGGAGAGATCGAGATTGTTGAGCCGCTCTTGTAGCCGTGTCGTGTTGGGTTGTGCAGCGACAACCTGTGGCTTTCCCCGCCTGCCATCTGCCGCCGATTTCACGGAATTTATTTTATCGGTAGAGGTGGCGATCGCGACCAATTCGCGGGACAACTCAGGCGAGTGTACGCTTCCTGGCAGTACGCTACCACTGACTAGAAGAAGCGTTAATAGAATTTGTTTGTTCATTGATACTGTTTTTGTTCAATAAAGATTCTATTTTTGATGCATTAATTCAAGATACGCTGCTATGTGTATCGTTTGTAGTTTTCAGTCTTCTCATGATACCTAGGAGATGTTTTTGGCTCACTGGTAACTGCTCGCTGTAAAAGATGACTGGTAACTGGTCGCTGATTGACCCTAAATTAGAACCATCAACAGCTGACGCTGGAGGTAAAGATGGAGCAGCAAGGGCAAGAATTCAGTCAAAGCGATCGACGATTAGACTGGAAAATTGACATTCAAAACCTAGCAGAAACGCCTGCATTGTGGGAAAGCCAACATTTCATTCAACGCTTGCTAGAAACAACTACCGCTCTCGTCTACCTCTATGACTTAGTCGCTCAACGCAGTCTCTACATCAATCCTCCGCTTGCTCAAGCCGTGGGCTACACCATTCAAGAACTGGAGCAAATGGGCCCGAATGGCTGGCTTAGCCTTTTGCACCCAGATGATGTGGTTTCCTGGAGAGAAAATTTCCAGCGCTTAGGTAAAGCCAAGGACAGCGACATGGTTGAGAGCGAGTACCGCATCAAACACAAGGATGGGGCATGGCGTTGGCTCAGAAGCCGCGAAGCGGTATTGACTAGAACTCCGGAGGGTTTGCCCACTCAAATTTTAGGGACAGCTCAAGATATTACCGATCGCAAGCGGATGGAATCCACGTTGCGCGAACATAAGCGGCGATTCCGCGCCATCTTTGACCATATCTTTCAATTTACGGCGCTACTACAACTGGATGGCACTCTATTAGAAGCCAACCAAGCAGCACTCGATTTCAGCGGACAGACGTTGGAGGAAATCGTCAATCGTCCGTTTTGGGAAGCGCGGTGGTGGACGATTTCACACGACACTCAGGAACAACTCAAGCGCGCAATCGCAGCGGCAAAGCAGGGGAAATTCGTGCGGTATGAAGTCGATGTCAAAGGGCGGGATGACGCCCCGATCGCGATTGAATTCTCGCTCCGACCGTGCAAGGATGATAGCGGTCAAGTCGTTCTCCTCATGGCAGAAGGTCGCGACATTAGCGATCGCAAGCGCGTCAATGCCCTGTTAGCGAGACAAAACCACATCCTCGAACTCATTGCCAAGGGAGCTAAACTCCAAGACGTTCTCGGTATCCTGGCGCTGTTGATCGAAAAGCAAATCCCGGAATGTTGGTGTTCGTTCCTCCTGCTCGATAAAACTGGAACCTGTCTGCGTCAAGGTGCTGCCCCCAGCTTATCTACCGACTACAACAGGGCGGTTGATGGTATCCCGATTGGTCCCTTTGCGGGTTCGTGTGGTACGGCAGCGTATTGGGGGGAACCGGTGATTGTTGAGGATATTGCCACTCATCCCCTGTGGGCAGACTACCGGGATTTAGCCCTCTCGTATGGTCTAAAAGCCTGCTGGTCGATACCCATCTTTTCCACCGTCGGAAAAGTATTGGGAACCTTTGCCATGTACTATACCAAACCCCGGACTCCTAGCCGATACGAGCAAGAACTCACTGCCAAAGCGACTCAACTGGCGAGAATTGCGATCGAACGCTCCTATGCCCAAGAGGAACTGCTGCGGAGCAATGCCATGCTCAAAGCCCAACAAGAAGCCGCGATTGATGGGATTGTCGCGATCGACGAAAATTGCCAAATTGCATCCTACAATCAGCGGTTTGAAAAGTTGTGGAAACTCCCCGCTCACCTGTGCCAAGTGGGCGACAATCAACCACTCCTGGATTGGATGCTGGAGCAGTTGAACAACCCGCAGGAACTTCAGGCAAAAGTACAGGAACTGTATGCTCGTTCCACTCAAACGAGTTACTGCGAACTCACCTTAAAAGATGGGCGGATTCTCGAACTCTATGCCGCACCCGTGTTGTCTCCATCGAGAATCTACTACGGCAGAATTTGGTACAACCGAGACATCACCGAACGCAAGCAAGCAGAAGCGGCACTGCGGCAGGCTGAAGAAAAGTATCGCAAATTAGTCGAGCTAGCCGGTGATGCGATTGTCGCGATGGATGCCCGTACAGGGATTATCCTAGAAGCCAATCAGATGGCGGAAAAAATTCTCGGACGAGCGCGAGAGCAAATAATTGGCCGCCATCACACCGAGATTTTGCCCGAAGAACGCCTCGTCCAGTACACCAAACTGTTCAAGCAGCAGATTGAAATAGGTAATGTCTTTCAAGCAGAACTTGAATTACGTCACCTCAGTGGCACGGCTGTGCCTGTGGAAGTCAGGGCAACGGCTGTCGATGTTCAGGGGAAGAAAATTATTCAAGGCATTTTTCGGGATATTCGCGATCGCAAGCAAATCGAGTTATCGCTCAAGCAAGCTAAAGATGCCGCCGAAGTCGCCAGCCGTGCTAAAAGCGAATTTTTGGCGAATATGAGCCACGAACTGCGTACCCCGTTAAATGGCATCTTAGGCTACACCCAAATCCTCAAACGCGAACCGAATGTAGGTGCTAAACAACAGGAACAGTTGAGCATCATTCAACAGTGCGGCGAACATTTATTAACTCTACTCAACGACATCCTCGATCTGTCCAAAATTGAAGTCAGGAAAATGGAACTGTGCCTAGGCGATTTTCAGTTCCCCCAATTTCTCAACAGTCTGGTCGAAATCGTCCGCATTCATGCCGAGCAAAAAAACATCACCTTTGAGTATCAGAACCTCTCGCCCCTGCCTGATACGGTGCGGGGCGATGAAAAACGCTTGCGGCAAGTCCTGATTAACCTCCTCGGCAATGCTGTGAAATTTACCGATGCTGGCAGTGTGACGTTTAAAGTTGGTTATGTGAGGGGAGACGGGGAGACGGGGAGACGGGGAGACGGGGAGACGGGGAGACGGGGGGACGGAGAGACTGGGGGACGGGGAGACTGGGGGACGGGGAGATGGGGGGATGGGGGGCAAGTAGGGGAAACTCTGACGCCAGGAGACGAAGATGCTCTGAATTCTTCAATCACACTTGCCTCCTCCTCTTCTCACTTGCCGTCGAAAATGCGCTTCATCGTGGAAGACACGGGCATTGGGATGGCATCAGAACAACTCAAAGAAATCTTTTTACCCTTTCATCAAATTGGCGATCCTCGTCGTCGCTCGGAAGGGACGGGATTGGGATTGGCGATTAGCAAAAAATTAGTGCAGCTGATGGGGGGTGAGCTACATGTGGAAAGTGAGTTAGGTCGGGGCAGCGTGTTCTGGCTGGATTTAGATTTACCGGCAGTCTCCCAACCAGAGATTGAAATTGCGAGGGCTGACGAAGGCAACATTGTTGGGTTAAAACAGGAACATTACAGGGTGCTAGTCGTGGACGATCAAATAGAAAATCGCTCGTTTCTGGTGGACTTACTGTCACCATTGGGTTTTGAAGTCGTGGAAGCGACAGACGGTAAAGACTGTCTGCATCAAGCGCTGAACGTGAAGCCTGATGCGATCTTGCTCGACATGGTGATGCCGGAAATGGACGGTTTTGAGGCTGTCAAGCAGCTGCGGCAGTTGCCCGCGCTGAAGGACATTGTCGTCATCGCTACATCAGCGAGCGTGTTCCCTGGCGATCGACAACAGTGTTTAGCCGCTGGTTGCGATGCTTTCATTGCTAAACCCGTACAAGCAGAGCAACTCCTAGAACAGCTCGGTACTTATTTGGGGATTAAATGGAACTATGAGGTCAACGATGGTGATGCGATCGCTCCTCCCCATTCTACAGCGCTAGCAAAATCAGGCGATTCAGAACTGACTGCATCCGGTAAAGCGCCCCTTAAGACGAGAAGCATTGCTTCTCCACTCACCTCCATAACCAACGCGCTAGTGCCTCCACCGCCAGAAGAACTGAGCGCCCTGTACGAACTTGCCATGATGGGTGACATTCGAGGTATTCAAGAACACGCCAACCGACTCGAACAACTCAACGAGCAATTCGTGCCGTTTGCGAAACAACTGCGCCAGTTGGCTAAAGGCTTTCAAGAAAAACAAATTTTAGAATTTGTGAAAAAATACATGGCGGGGAATGGATGAGTGTTAAACGCTGCTGACAGAGGTACAGTTCTGATCGTCGATGACAGCCCAACCAATCTAGGGTTGTTATGCGATTGTTTGACGAGTGCAGGCTTTAGAGTTTTAACCGCGCAGGGTGGTGAAAGTGCGATCGAGACGGTGCAGCAGGATTATCCCGATGTCATTTTGCTGGACATCATTATGCCCGGAATTGATGGGTTTGAGACATGCCGTCGCTTGAAAGCCCATGAATCAACCCGAAACATTCCGATCATTTTTATGACGGCACTCTCGCAAACAGCCGTGGTGCTAAAAGGTTTCGAGCTAGGGGCAGTGGATTACATTACTAAGCCCACTCAGCAAGACATCGTTCTTGCTCGCGTCACAACTCACCTGACACTCCAAAAGCTCAAACGTCATCTCCAAGAACAAAATGCCCAGCTACAACAGGAAATTCAGCAGCGCCAGCAGGCAGAAGCTGCACTCCTGAAAGCTAATCAGGAACTCCAGCGCTTAGTTAGGGTAGACAGCTTGACTCAACTAGCCAATAGACGTCACTTTGATGAATGCTTGAGCCAAGCTTGGCGCATTTTACGGCGAGAGCAGTTACCGCTCTCGTTGCTGCTGTGCGATGTGGATTTTTTTAAAGTTTACAACGATCGCAACGGTCATCAAGCTGGAGATGAGTGCTTGCGGGAGGTAGCGCGAGCGATTAAGCGTGCTGTCAAGCGTCCAGCCGATCTCGTGGCGCGTTATGGTGGAGAAGAATTTGCAGTAATTCTCCCCAATACCAACGGCGAAGGGGCACTACGAGTCGCCGAAGGCATTCGCTTGTCCCTGCACAACCAAGCGCTTACTCATCCCCAATCTCCGATTGGTGAATACGTCACTCTCAGCGTGGGAGTTTCTAGCACCATTCCCGGTTTTAACGCCTCGTTTGAGGAACTAGTGGCCGCCGCCGATCGCGGACTTTATCAGGCGAAAGAATCGGGACGCGATCGCGCCGTTTTCGTCCCTGTAGAGCATGGCCCCAGTCTGAATACTAGTGAAAATCCAGTCAATAGAAGACGAGCGATCGCGGCTTGGCAGCGAGATATGACCCAAGTGGGTGGTGTTAGCGTATCTTCCCGCCCTAGTTTAGGAGAAGGAGAGGGAGTGTGTTCTAGAGAAATGTTTACAGGAAGCGAGCCGGTTAGTGTTAGCATTAGCCCCAGCAACTTTCTCAAGGTGCAAGTGAGGGGCGACAGTACACCAGTGACTCCAGATAGCTCGGCTACGCCAGAGCCAGGAGCATCCGATTCAACGGGTTCGTCAGGCATAGCACCACCCGCATCATCTTAAAAACCAACAACTGTAATGAGCGATGAACGTGTCAATCAAGGTGTCATTGTAATTGTCGATGACAAACCCACTAATCTGGGGGTACTATTCGATTTTTTGACCGATTCTGGCTTCAGAGTTTTAGTCGCTCAAGATGGAGAGAGTGCTATCCAAAAGGTTGAATATGCCCATCCTGACCTCATCTTACTCGATGTCATGATGCCGGGAATTGATGGTTTTGAAACGTGCCGCCGCTTGAAAGCGAATCCATTAACTCAAGACATTCCTGTCATTTTTATGACAGCCCTTTCCGATACAGTCGATAAAGTCAAAGGGTTTAGTCTGGGGGCAGTCGATTATGTCACCAAGCCAGTCCAACAAGAAGAAGTAAAAGCAAGGGTTATTACCCACCTGACTATCCGAAATCTTCAGAAGAAACTCCAAGCCCAAAATTTGCAGCTACAGCAGGAAATTCAGGATAAACAGCAAGCTGAAGAAAAATATCGCAGCATTTTTGAAAATGCTACAGAGGGCATCTTCCAAATTAGTCCTGAAGGACAATATCTTACAGCTAATCCTGCCCTAGCTCGCATTTACGGCTATTCCTCACCTGAAGAACTGATGCAAGCTACCAATAGTAGGCGGAAACTTTACGTCGATCCTGCGAGAACTGAAGATTTAGCGGCGCTGTTAGAAAAAGACGATACTCTATCAGACTTTGAATCTCAGGTCTATTGCAAAGACGATAAAATCATTTGGATTAGTGAAAATATTCGTGCCGTGAGAGATGCAAATGGCACTTTGCTCTACTACGAAGGTACTGTTTCTAATATTACAGAACGCAAACAATCGGAAGTTGCCCTAAGTTTGGCACGAAAAAAAGCAGAACTGTTGCTGCTCAATATTTTACCCCAACCGATAGCCGAGCGATTAAAGCGGGGTCATCGAAGCATTGCAGAGAATTTTGAAGATGTTACAGTTCTGTTTGCCGATTTAGTTGACTTTACTGAGTTCTCATCCCAAACTTCTGCTACAAAATTACTAGATATTCTCAATGCAATCTTCTCGAAATTCGATCGACTGGCTCAACAGCATGGTGTAGAGAAAATTAAAACGATCGGTGATGCTTATATGGCAGTTGCCGGTTTACCCAAACCTCGTCACGATCATGCAGAAGCAATTGCCCAGATGGCACTCGATATGCAAGCTGCTGTTGCCGAATACAATACCCAAACAGGCAGCTTGTTTAGCTTGAGAATTGGCATCAATAGCGGTCCAGTGGTAGCAGGCGTGATTGGGATCAAAAAATTCAGCTACGATCTGTGGGGGGATACGGTCAATACAGCCTCTCGCATGGAATCCCACGGGATACCGGGTCAAATTCAGGTTACGCCTACCGTCTACGAGCGATTGTGCGATCGCTATTTATTTGAGAAACGAGAGTCCGTTCAAATCAAAGGTAAGGGAGAGATGACTACCTATTTACTCATCGCCCCCAAAGACACGTCGTCTTAAGAGGAATGGCACTAACTTAAGAACTCTCATAAAAGGTTTGAACTTGGCGTATCGTTGAATCACTTGCTTTACAATATCTCGCGCTCTGGTGGTATCCATTGCCTATCACTCGCTAGTGCAACCCTCTTTAGCTGCTTCAGGCTGCAAGCCAAGTTGCTGGCGCACTGCTTGTAACGATTTTCCTCTCTTTACCTTCGGACGGACACTTTGATCTGGCACATCAGAGGCAGAGAGAACTTTCTTTTTTAGAGCTGCTTGCAGAAGATTCAGTTCTTCTTGAAGCTCTTCTAGCGATTCTCCGAACGGCTCTATAGGTTTTTCCGAACAGGCAGTAATCACACCGCGATCGTCATAATACACAGTACGAATTGTGTAGCCACCATCCTCGAAGAACACCCGATAATTCCAGTGCATCATAGTTCTCCCTCCTCTCCCTGAAATATATACTTATTCCCTTGCTTGGCAGCTATCCGCTCGATACTGACGATTCTAACTGTCTGCTCAACGTTGTACAGAACGCGGTAAGCACCCAATCTCAATTCCCATTCGGCTGTATCGTTTGGACGCAGGCGCTTCCGGTTGCGCGTCTCGGTAGTTGGCTCATAACAAAGGTTTGCCTCAATGCCGTCAATAATTACGTTCTGTTCGTGTTTCTTAAACCACTGCAAATCCTCAATAGCTTGGTCTGTTAACTCAATCTCAAACACGATCGCTGTACTGTAAAGCGTTCTAAGTAACCTTCTATGCTACCATTCACATTTCCAGCTAAAAACCAACGGCGATCGCATAGCGGACGCAGCACAGCGAGTATCGCTCATCCTAAAATTCACGAGAACAATATTTCCCAGCCACTCGCAGCATAGCTGCCAAACTTTTTTCCACATCAGCATCCGTTGTTGCCCAAGACGAAACGCTAATCCGCATCGCCGTCTGCCCTTGCCAAACCGTACTGCCACACCAACAAGTCCCCTCGGCTTGAATATCAGCGATCGCTCGATGCGTCGTTTCTGCATCCCCAAAGGATACTAAGACTTGATTCAACACCACATCGTTGAGAATCGGGTAACCAGCCGCTTTCAACTCCTTGGCAAAATGTCGGGCATGGCGACAGGTACGCTCAATTAAGTCTGCCAAACCAGAACGCCCCAGCGATCGCAGTGCTGCCCACACTTCAACACCACGCGCACGCCTGGATAATTCAGGAGTATAGTCTGAGGGATTGCGCTGCTCGCTGACGGTGGGTAAATACTCGGCAGTAATCGCCATTGCCACTTGCAAAGCCTTGGCATCGCGAACAAATGCCAAACCACTATCATACGGCACGTTCAACCACTTGTGAGCATCTGTCGCCCAAGAGTCTGCCTCTTCCATACCAGCAGTGAGGTGCGCCAAGGATGGAGCGGCGGCTGCCCAGAGTCCGAATGCACCGTCTACATGCACCCAGGCTCCCACTTCTTTGGCGCGATCGCAAATTGCTCCAACTGGATCGCACGCGCCTGTGTTCACATTTCCGACTTGGGTACAGATAATCGCAGGACGAGTCAGGGTGGGAATAGCGTCCGGACGAATCCGCCCCTGTTCGTCAACGGGCACTTTCACGACTCGGCTTCGACCTAATCCCAGCAATCCCAGAGCTTTCAATACACTTGGGTGTGCTTCCTCGCTGACGGCAACGGTAATCGGTGGCGCACCAAACAATCCGTCTGCTTCTACATTCCAACCCTCTCGTTCGAGTACGGCGTGGCGGGCGGCGGCTAAGGCGGTAAAGTTAGCAACGGTTGCTCCCGTAACGAAGGCACCACCGCAGTCGGCGGGGAGATGCAGTACGTCGAGGAGCCAGCGCAGAGCTACCTGTTCTAGTAAGGCTGTAGCTGGAGTGATGCGATAGAGTCCACAATTTTGATCCCACGCAGTGGCTAACCAATTGGCTGCCAAAGTCACAGGCAGAGAACCACCGATGACAAATCCGAAGAAGCGGGAGCCTGCCATTGCCATTGATGCGGGTGAGCCAATTTCATCGAGCTGTTGCAAGATGAGTTCGGGTTCAACAGGCTCATTGGGGAGGGGTTGATCGAATTGGATGAGGTTTGCGATCGCTTCCTGCGTTGGTGCAACGTTGCGAGCGTTTAAGCCTTCAAGATAGCGAATCGCTAATTCAGCCGTTGTTTGCAAGAGTTTTCGCATATCCTCTTCCTTCCTTGCACCGAGCTAAACAATCCTACAAAAAGAGCGTGCGATGGGAGCGCAGCTCTCTTCGAGTCCGCGAGCGTCTCGCATTACCTTATGAATAAAACCCGTTCGGGTTTCTCTATAAAGAGTACCAGTCAACTCTTTTCCCTTGTCGCACACTTACATCATGAATAATGGCTAGGCAACATGGACTTACTCTTGGAAAATTTGCGCCGTTCCACAAAGGACACCAGTTTTTGATTGAGACGGCATTATCCGAAATGGATGAGATAATTGTAATTATTTACGATGCGAGAGAAACAACCTCCGTTCCTCTTAATATTCGAGCAGATTGGGTGAGGAGACTCTACCCGGAGGTACAAGTCATCGAAGCTTGGGATGGCCCAACTGAAGTCGGAAATACACCCGAAATTAAGAAAAAACATGAAGACTATGTTTTAAATCGCTTGAAGCTACAGGGAATCACCCACTTTTATTCCAGCGAATTTTATGGAGAACACATGAGTGTAGCCCTGGGAGCGGTCAATCGAATCGTGGATTATGACCGCAAAACCGTACCCATTTCTGGCACGCAAATCAGAAAAGATACCTTTGCCTGTCGCGAGTATTTGCATCCTTGGGTTTATCGCGACTTGATAACGAATGTAGTTTTCCTGGGCGCTCCGTCCACAGGTAAGACAACGCTTGCATCCCGACTCGCACAGGAATACAACACCGTTTGGATGCCGGAGTATGGGCGGGAGTATTGGGAGAAGCATCAAGTCAATCGTCGGCTGTCTCTCGAACAATTGGTTGAGATTGCTTCTGAACATTTGAACCGTGAAGAAGCAATGCTATACCAGGCAAATCGATACTTATTTACGGATACTAATGCGATTACCACCTATATGTTTTCACTGTACTATCACAACACCGCAGCACCGCAACTCGCCGAATTAGCTAATCGGGCAGCTTCACGTTATGACCTCGTGTTTGTTTGTGATGTAGATATCCCTTATGACGACACTTGGGATCGTTCTGGAGATGTGAATCGACGAATCTTTCACAAGCAAATTATTAACGATTTAATTCTTCGCAAGATTCCATTCTTTCTGGTGCAAGGTGAGCTAAAAACACGAGTTCAGTACGTGAAGAGTGTCTTAGAGAAGTACCGAAAGTATGAGAACTTGCTGGACTTGTTTGTCGAGCGTCAATAAGATTGAGCAAATAGAAGATTATCAGGGAAATGGCATAATTCATCACCATGCTTGAATTGTTCAGTGTAAACAACATTGCCTTTACAATTCTGGGATATCCTATGAGCTACATAGAATTCATAGGAACGATACTCTATTTGTGGTCGGTGTGGCTCATCGCCAGAAAGCAAATGCTGACATGGCCAGTCGGTATTGTGAGCGTATTGCTGTATATGGTGCTTTTTTACCAGATACGCTTGTACTCAGATACCCTCGAACAGGTCTACTATTTGGTAGCTAGCGTGTATGGTTGGTGGCGGTGGAGCGCATCTGGTCGAGGTACAGGCAAAGCTGTAGATTTTAGGTACAGTTCGCGGCGCAGTCTAATCAGGGTTTTGGCTGTTACAATTGCCGTTTCTTTTGTTATCGGGGCTTTTATGAGCCGCGTCCATATACTGTTTCCTACCCTGTTTCCTGAGAAAGCTTCTTTCCCCTATTTGGATGCCCTGACGACAATTGCGAGTTTCACTGCGATGTGGCTACTAACTCAAAAGCGAATCGAAAGCTGGTATTACTGGATTGCGGTTGATGTGATAGGAATTGGGTTGTACTACGTCAAAGGCGTTCGGTTTATTGCTCTGCTGTATGTGATTCTTTTGGGTATGGCAATAAATGGCTTAATCTCGTGGAATAAGACTTTCAAAACACCAGAAGATTTGGCTTGTTAACAGGAGTGCGATCACTCCCAGCGTTCATTCTCAACATTAGTGCACTCACTACTTCAAGCAGGCTGGTTTAAAAGATAAGCTTTGCATTATGGTCAGTACTGATGAGCGAAATCAGATGCATATTGAGGAGTTAATTCATCTGGTGTAGTTGCCCAATTCCCTGGTGTATTACATTGTGCTAACGCAAGTGTGAGATCTACTTTCGCACTCAAGCATCTATAAGTCCTTTTGCACCTGCCACCAAAATTTTGACCGCAGGATGAGCGACTGCTTCCTCAAGAGCAGTCGCTCCGGCTTCCTTGAGTGCATTGACGACGCGCTGCCTGAGTGTTGGATTATTCTCAATGTGTTCAATTGCTTTGGCACCGATCATTGCTTGTCCGGCTGGCGTATTGCTGGGATAATCTTTAGACAGTTGATCGAGCAGTTCTTTGATGTCTCTGGCTGCCTTTGCCAGGTTGGGAGAGTTGTTGAACTGATTGAGAGTTTTGTTACCTGCAACGTTGTCACCCTTACCGTGGTGATTTTGATAGATGTTTGACATTGGATTGTGGTTCTCTTGCATGTTTTGATTATAGATATTGATAATTGAGCTGCTTGCTGATGCCCTGTTCATTTCAGTTATATCCTCATCGTCGCGATCAAGTTGTCGTTTCTGACGAGTTTGTTCAGGTTCAATCCCATCCAGCAGTTGTTTGACGGTGACTCGCTCCTTCAAACCTTCAGGAATAAAACTGGTTTCACCCATTTCTTCCAGATTTAGCAAATGCTCGTAGTCAACCAGGATTTTGGGCCGGTTGGGCAGAGGAACTTTCTCCTTCGGGTCAA
>DATNPC010000974.1:0-10736 GCA_036703375.1 Allocoleopsis sp. | reverse complement strand
ACGCTGCCCCAAATCCGCCTCTGCCCAACAGTCTCAACGGAATATACCGACCGACTAAAATCAGTGGCATTCCGCAACTCGTGCAGTATTTCTGCTGAGCTGTCTTAAGTGTGGCTCTGTCATCAAGGTCAGCGAAGTAGTTGAGCGGGCGGGGACAACTCGGACGAGTGCAGTAGATTTCCATAAAATGAGCATCGGGAATAGGGACTAGAGGGCACCGAAAGACATGGATAGAGCAGGCCACTTAGGTTGTTTCTCTTCTCACTTTAGCCTCGCAGATCTATACTTCGATGCTCGACAGTTTAGCCCCTAAAACGCTCCAGTTAGCTGCCTGTCATCTGCGAAGAAGCTGCCTTGAAATTCTCAGCGGCAATCGCGGCTGGTGTAGAGGAGGCTGTCTGCCATCCAGGAGAGGCAAACTCGGGCAGAATCTCGCGGAAGAAGGCTTCTGCGGCTTTGGAACGGTAGCGGTGGGGATTGACAATCACCGACAACATGCGTTTAACCACCATATCGTCGATCAAAGCGCGGTGCAGGACATTCATTTGCAACTCTTTCTCAATCGCCGAAACTGAAACGAAAGCCGCTCCTAACCCTGATTGCACGGCATTTTTGATCGCCTCAATGGAATTGAGTTCCATCTCAACTTTGAGACGCCTGGTATCGATGCCGCAGCGACTTAGCACCTGATCGATCACCTTACGAATTGTGGACTGAGAGTCTAAGGCAATGAACTGCAACTTGTACAAATCATCTTTTTGAATTGTAGGAATTTTGGTCAGGGGGTGGAAGGCTGGCAAAATTAGCGCTAACTCATCTTCGGCGTAAGGCAAGATTTCCAGGGTTTCTTGTAATTCCCCAGGCACTTCACCGCCAATAATGGCTAAATCCACCTGTCCGTTGGCAACACTCCAAGACGTGCGACGAGTCGAGTGAACTTGCAACTGAACTGAGACATCAGGATAGCGCTGCCGAAACATGCCAATCATGCGGGGCAGCAGATACGTGCCAGTGGTTTGAGATGCGCCGACAATTAACGTTCCGCCCTGGAGGTTTTGCAAGTCCTCGATCGCGCGGCAGGTTTCCTGGCACAGGGAGAGAATTTTTTCTCCATAACTCAGGAGCAAGTATCCGGCTTCCGTCAGTTGAGCGCGGCGACCGCCCCGATCGAATAATGGTACATCGAGCTGCCGTTCTAAGTTTTGCACCTGTAGGCTAACAGCGGGCTGTGAGACATATAAGCTATCTGCGGCTCGTTTAAAACTCCCCTCCGTCGCGATCGCTTTGAGGATGCGGAGTTGGTCTAACGTGAATGGAAGATCGGACATACGGCTTTACCTGAGTGAAAGGAGCAACTGAGGCAACCAACGATTCTAAAACTGGGGGTTTGACTCAAGCGATGGATTGCCCCTAAGAGAACGAATGTGTAAGCCTCTGCTGAAATCGACAGTAACATACCAAGGGGCTCAAGTCCTTCGCCAATCCCTGCTAGGATCGAGTGTTCAACGAATTTACTGCAATTTCTATGGAGCTTTCTAGCTGGTTGACATCTAGCCACATTGTGATGGTTGGGTTGCTGTTGGGATTTGCGATCGTTCACAGCGGGTTAGCGGCACTACGGCCGTGGGGAGAACAGCGCATTGGCCCCCGACTCTACCGCATCCTCTTTGCCTTATGCAGTCTTCCACTAGCAGTGGTTTTAATTATCTATTTTTTCAATCATCGATATGATGGCTTGCAGCTATGGCAGATTCAGGGTTCTCCTGGCATTCAACCAGTAGTCTGGGCTCTTTCGGCGATTTCTTTTCTTTTTCTTTATCCAGCAACGTTCAACTTACTGGAAATCGCTGCCCTGGAAAAACCCCAAGTCCATTTATATGAGACTGGCATCATTCGCATTACTCGGCATCCGCAAATGGTGGGACAGGTCATTTGGTGTATCGCCCACACGCTCTGGATTGGTACCACCTTCACTCTGCTCACCTCGGTTGGTTTGGTACTGCACCATCTTTTTGCCGTCTGGCATGGCGATAAACGCCTTCTCGCTCGCTATGGAGATGCATTTGAAGCGGTGAAAGCTCGCACGTCTGTCATCCCCTTCCTGGCGATTCTCCAAGGACGCCAGACTCTCAAATTAGAGGAATTTATCCGTCCGGCTTACCTGGGGGTTACTCTTTTTGTTGGACTACTATGGTGGGCGCACCCTCTCCTCATCCAACTAACTGGAAAAATCAACTGGTAATACACGTATTATTTTATTTGTCAAGGTGTAATACGGGTATTACGAGAATTTTTTTGATCAGATGATCCCAATTGGATGTAGCATGATCCCATTCAATTCTAAAAAACCCTTATAACCTCTATCCTCGAAAAAAATGGCGTTGTCTCTTAACGAGCGAACCTTTAGACAAGAAGTTTTAGAATCCTCAATTCCCGTTCTGGTTGACTTTTCAGCACCTTGGTGTGGACTGTGCCGGGTAATCCAACCACTACTGCGGGAGTTTCAGGCAGACTGGAACGGTCAAGTCAAATTGGTGAGGGTGAATGCTGATGAGAATCTCAAGCTTGCCACTACCTATCGGATTAAGTCTTTACCCACCTTGCTCTTGATCGAACAGGGCCAAGTTATCCAACGTCTCGATCACTTCCGGGGACGGGATGAGGTGCGAATGGCACTCAAAACACTGATGGTCAGCTCCTTACCCAAATCTGCTTGAGTCTGAGGCAGGCATCACTTTTATAACAAACAGCAATAGCTAGGAAGGCATCGCACAGGCAACCCTCTATACAAACACAATAGCTGTTTCCTGAAAGCCTTACTATTGCTTTTTTACATATAAGACCATCGGTGGAAGTCATCAACCGATGGTTGATTTATTTTGTAGGTAGTTTTACTGGTAGCACTAAAGTTAGTGTTTTGAGCAAACTTTTTTTTTGAGTAGGTATATGTCACAGTGTTAACGGTTTGCCAGAATAGTAACGAAATCTGAAGTAGGCATTAGCCATGGAACCGCTTTATCAATATGCCTGGCTGGTTCCAGTCTTGCCCTTGTTAGGGGCGATGCTGGTAGGCTTGGGATTAATCACACTAAACAAAGCAACTAACCGTCTGCGGCAGTTGAATGCCGTGTTCGTTGTCTCCCTACTGGGAGCGGCAATGGTGCTATCTTTTGCTTTGCTTTGGAGTCAATTCCACGGACATGAAACCTTTACCCGCACGCTGGAGTGGGCGGCCGCTGGAAATTTTCACTTGACCATGGGCTACACGATCGATCACCTAACAGCCTTAATGTTGGTAATCGTCACAACCGTAGCCTTTCTAGTGATGATTTACACCGATGGCTACATGGCTCACGATCCGGGTTATGTGCGCTTTTATGCCTATTTGAGCCTGTTTAGCTCCTCAATGCTGGGTCTGGTGGTCAGTCCCAACCTGGTTCAGATTTATATTTTCTGGGAACTAGTGGGTATGTGCTCGTACCTGCTAGTTGGGTTTTGGTACGACCGCAAGGCAGCAGCAGACGCCGCTCAAAAAGCATTCGTCGTTAACCGCGTCGGTGACTTTGGTCTGCTGTTGGGAATTTTAGGCCTCTACTGGGCAACTGGCAGCTTTGAGTTTGATGTTATCGGGGCTCATCTGCGAGCGTTTGTTGAATCAGGACATCTCAGCTCTGCGTTGGCAGCGCTGTTTGCCGTTCTGGTGTTTTTAGGACCAGTGGCGAAATCTGCCCAATTTCCGTTGCATGTCTGGCTACCGGATGCGATGGAAGGCCCGACCCCTATCTCGGCGTTGATTCACGCGGCAACGATGGTGGCAGCCGGAGTATTTTTGATTGCTCGGATGTATCCTGTCTTTGATGGGATTCCGGTTGTCATGACCACGATCGCATGGACGGGTGCGTTTACCGCATTTTTAGGAGCCTCGATCGCAATTACCCAAAATGACATCAAAAAGGGTCTAGCCTATTCCACCATCTCCCAGTTGGGTTACATGGTGATGGCGATGGGCATTGGCGCTTATACGGCCGGTCTATTCCACCTGATGACCCACGCTTATTTCAAAGCCATGCTATTTCTTGGCTCTGGCTCCGTCATCCATGGTATGGAAGCCGTCGTCGGTCACGATCCAGCATTAGCCCAAGATATGCGGCTGATGGGGGGCTTACGCAAATACATGCCCATTACGTCCCTCACGTTCCTCATCGGTACTCTGGCGATTTCTGGAATTCCCCCATTCGCCGGTTTTTGGTCAAAAGATGAAATTTTGGGCAGCGCGTTTGGGGTGAATCCTCTGTTGTGGTTAATTGGCTGGTCAACCGCAGGACTAACGGCGTTCTACATGTTCCGGATGTATTTCTCGACGTTTGAGGGAGACTTCCGGGGCAATCTCATGCATATCCGCCGACAGCTCAAAGCTGAAGCCCTGGGCGAACCCGTCCCGGCGTTTGGCCCTGGAGCGATGAACACCAAAGAGCTGGAAGCCCACTCCGAGCATGAAGCTGACCCTGGTTATCACAGTGAGTTTCCGCATGAGTCGCCGTTGACGATGACGCTGCCGTTGCTCCTGCTTGCTGTCCCATCCACGCTAATTGGGTTGGTCGGGATGCCGTTTGATAACTACTTCGAGAAGTTCATCTCTCCCCCAGGCGAAACAGCGGTAGAAATCTTAGAACAAGCAGAAGGCTTTAACTGGACGGAATTCCTGGTCATGGGCGGTAACTCGGTCGGCATTGCCTTAATTGGCATTACGATCGCGTCGCTGATGTACTTGAGAGGTAAGATCGACCCGAAAGCGATCGCTGCCAAAATCAAGCCACTCTACGAGTTCTCGCTCCACAAGTGGTACTTTGATGACCTGTATCACAGGATCTTCGTCATTGGATTGCGCCGAATCGCACGGCAGATCATGGAAGTGGACTACCGCGTTGTCGATGGTGCAGTAAACCTGACCGGCTTAGCCACGCTGCTGAGTGGTGAAGGTCTCAAATATCTGGAAAACGGTCGCGCCCAATTTTATGCTCTGATTGTGTTTGGGGCTGTCTTGGGTTTGGTGATTGTCTCTGGAATTACATAAACCGTTGTTAGTTGTGGGGTTATTAGTGGTTGGAGAACCAGTCCATCTCTACAAAGATAAAGATCGGATGTAATTCTAGCCACTAACAACTAAAAACTGGCAACAATAGGTCAGTAGCTGCTCGCTCTCGGTTAGATTGCTAATCTGGGACTGTTGGTCTGCTGACGCTTTTTTTTGAGCCTTTTCAGCCTTGGGAAACCCACCCAAAATCTAAAGTTGTTGAACCTCTCCTCACACAAAAAACTAAAAAGTAGCAACTCCAGATGAACCTTACAGATTTTCCCTGGCTAACGATAATTATTTTGTTTCCAATCGTAGCCTCCCTATTCATACCATTCCTTCCCGAAAAAAACGGGACGTGGGAACGTTGGTATGCCTTAATTGTGGGGCTGATTGATTTTGCCTTGATTGTTTATGTGTTTGCCAGTCAGTATGATTTTGCCAATCCCGGACTGCAACTGGTCGAAAAATATACCTGGATTCCAGATCTGGATTTAAATTGGTCAGTGGGCGTCGATGGTTTATCGATGCCCCTTGTTTTACTGACGGGCTTTATGACGACACTGGCAACTCTTGCCGCGTGGCCGGTGACGCTTAAGCCAAAGCTTTTTTACTTCCTGATGCTGGCGATGTACGGCGGACAAATTGCCGTATTTGCCGTTCAGGATATGATTTTGTTTTTCTTAGTATGGGAACTGGAATTGATTCCAGTTTATTTATTGTTGTCGATCTGGGGAGGCAAAAAGCGCCTCTATGCGGCAACGAAGTTCATCCTGTACACGGCAGGTGGCTCGCTATTTATCCTAATTGCGGCCTTAGCGATGGCATTCTACGGAGATACCGTAACATTTGATATGCGATCGCTTGCAGCAAAAGACTATGCCGTTAACTTCCAACTTTGGCTTTACGCGGCTTTCCTCATTGCCTACGGCGTCAAGCTTCCTATCTTCCCTCTCCACACCTGGCTGCCGGATGCTCACGGTGAAGCGACAGCCCCCGTCCACATGTTACTGGCCGGAATCTTGCTGAAAATGGGTGGATATGCCCTGATTCGGATGAATGCGGGAATGCTGCCCGATGCTCATGCCTACTTCGCCCCCGTTTTAGTGATTTTAGGCGTAGTCAATATTGTTTACGCCGCTCTCACCTCCTTTGCCCAGCGCAACCTGAAACGGAAAATCGCTTACTCGTCCATTTCCCACATGGGATTTGTGTTGATTGGGCTTGGTTCGTTTACTGATTTGGGATTGAGCGGTGCTGTACTGCAAATGGTGTCCCATGGCTTGATTGGGGCAAGCTTGTTCTTCCTGGTAGGAGCAACCTACGACCGGACGCACACCCTGATGTTAGATGAAATGGGTGGCGTGGGTCAGAAAATGAAGAAGATTTTTGCCATGTGGACGGCTTGTTCCCTCGCCTCTTTAGCCTTGCCAGGGATGAGCGGATTTGTCGCAGAGTTGATGGTATTTATTGGTTTTGCGACTAGCGATGCTTACAGCGCGACGTTCAAGGTTATTGTGGTCTTCCTAGCAGCCGTTGGGGTGATTCTCACTCCGATTTATCTGTTGTCGAATCTCCGCGAGATTTTCTATGGCCCGGAAAACAAGGAATTGGTCGAACACGAAGTCTTGCAGGATGCCGAACCACGAGAGGTATTCATTGTCGCCTGCCTGTTGGTGCCAATTATTGGATTTGGCTTTTATCCCAAGATGCTGACTCAAATTTACGACGCTACAACCCAACAGTTGACGGCGCGGCTACGTGAAGCAGTCCCGACGCTAGCTCAACCGGCTGTGGCGAAGGGAGATAATCGGTTCCTGTCCTTGACGGCACCAGCAATTGATAAGCGTTAGTGCTGGACATTTTGTTTACATTTTTTTGAGTGTAGGGGTACAGTCCCTACACTTTTTTAATGCCTATGAGTCGGACGTTATCCTCTAAATATCATGTCCGGTTAATTAGCAATAATACAATCCTGTTTGTAGTAGGCGCTTGAGCGCTCCTCACCCGAGGACTAAAGTCCTGACTACAAACTTTTTTATAGTCAGGACTTACGCACGAACGCAATCTGTAGGGGCAATCCCCCCGTGGTTGCCCCGTTTTTAAGCAAGATGTAGAGGCAATGCGTAAGTTCTAATAGTGTAGTTCTATTGCCGGACACCATATCAAAGACTTGTTGGAGTGTCTGTATCAGTTTTACGGTTATGCTTAGAAGCGATGCGGTCAGCTCTTGTTTGCCGCGCTCTCAGCAGCAATCCCAGCGTCACCTGTTTCATCACCCAGTACAACACCGTAATAATCGCAAACGTTATTGCCATCACGAGTACTGGGCGTTTGGAGGTTAAGTTATCCAGAGTGACTTTTGCTACGGCATCGGGTTGAGTGACGAAGTCCCAGCTATTGAGTCGTGGAAATCGACCTAAGTAAACACCAACAGCACACAGAACGTGAGTGATTAACTCAACGGGTAGGATAAACCGGCTGAGTCCTTGTCGATGTAAGTAGTAGCCTAAATTGATTAACGATAGGACGTAAGCTTCAAACCCAGCGACAATCGCCAGCAGGTGTGGCGGAAGAATCACGAGGGTAATGACCCAGGCTGAGTAGTCGGAACGAATCGCATCGATTAGGTGAATGATGTCGGTCAGCAGATACGGTGCATTTGGTAAAAAGGCAATGAAAACCAAAAATGCTACCCACCACACAATAGAACGCGATCGAAATTGCTTGCGAAATAACCAAACACTCAACGCTAAAGGAATAAAAGCTAGAAACAGATTCCAAACTATCCAGCCACTGTGGTTCTTCAAAGCTGTTAGGGCATGGACGAATCGCTCTTCCATAAATATTTTTTAAGCGCGAATCTAATGTTGTCAGTCCCTGGAGCGGGTTGCAACCACTAGTATAACCGTCCTAGAAAAGGTAGCTTGGCACGTCGATGTAAGGATACATTTAATAATTCAGTAGGACGATTGCAGTGCCATACCTCTACGCAGGAAAACAACGCAGCTAATCGACACAATTGGTACGAGATCTAAATTTTAGGTTAATTCTTCAAAAAACTAATTTAAACGTTGATTGAATTAACAGGAATTCCCATCAGAGAAGCGAGTGAAAAAATTTGTTTGGCTAAGCTTGATTTTCATCAGTATGGTAGGAGTTTTGCTGCTATCTGTTCGCCACGAGCAACCCCCGAATGCACGTTCTTCGGTAGTTCTATCCTCGCCAAAACCGATTATTCGATATCAGGCTTACGCAATGGAGCAAAGCGTCGTCCATACCCTGTTCATTCCAAGGAGCGATCGCTTTTTAGTGACTCCTGCTATCCTGCCACAGCTTGGCACGTTAGATACTTTTGCCCAAAAGTATCAGGCAGTAGCGGCAATCAACGGAGGCTTTTTTGACCCAGAAAACCGTAAATCTACTTCAATAGTAGTCAAAAACAGATTAGTACTGGCTGACCCTCGGCAGAATGCCCGATTGATGAATAATCCTCGGTTAGCTCCTTACTTGAGTAAAATTTTGAACCGAACAGAATTTCGACGATATCGTTGCAGTCAAACAATCCGCTATGATATTGCCCTGCACTCAGCACCATCCCCTCCAGATTGCCTATTGGTCGATGCTTTAGGTGGCGGGCCTCGCTTATTACCCGAACAAACTTTGATTCAAGAAGGTTTTTTGGATTTTGCGAATGGGCGAATCATCCGCGATTCGCTCGCTAGCCGCCAACCCAATGCTCGCAGTGCTGTCGGCATTACCCAGGATGGCACTATTGTTTTAGCGATGGTTGCTCAAAAGCCAGAATACCCTACCACATCTGGGATGTCGTTACAGGCGTTAGCCACTTTTCTGAAAGCCTTAGGTGTGGAAAAAGCGATGAATTTGGATGGAGGAAGCTCTTCTGCTTTTTATTATCAGAGTCAGACGTTCTACGGGCAAATAAACGAAAAGGGAAATTCTGTCAAGAGAAAAGTTTCATCAGTTTTACTAATTTTAGAAAACTGAATCTCGAACTCCTTGAATCGTCCAAGCCAGACAAGCAAAACAGGAATGCTACAAGCGCTGTAGCATTCCTGTTTTGTTAAACTTTCATGACATTCTAGAAATTGAAGCGTTCTAGATGCCAAACTAAATCGAGCGATTAAAGTTAGTCCAACTGAAGATAGCTTGCTTCTGCTTCTAGCTGGCGAACCAAGGCTTCGTCGCCCTTTGCTCTTGCTACTTCTAGACGATGTTCCAAGTTTTTTTGCAGGCTAGCGCGATGAGCAGCGGCAGCGTCTTGTGCTTTTTTAGTCCGGTTTTTGTTCATGGTAAACATTCCTTTTTTCTTCGTTCAGGTATCATCTCATATTCCTAAAATAGCATAGAAAGAATCGTCTTGAATAGAAGAATCGTATTGCCTGATACAGAAATTTGCGAAGAAATAGCAGTAAAAACCGAACCGACAGATCGGTGCGCGATCGCGACGATGTCTGAAACTTAAATGGTTGATAGGTTGAAGGCTGGATAGAGATAACCTTTAACTCCTCAATCAGTCGGTCAACAAGCTGTCCAACTTTAATAAAAAGAGACAAACCCTACCTGAATAACGTCAAATGCCTGCCAACCCGATCGTCACTCTGCTGAGCGATTTTGGATTGAGTGATGTCTATGTGGGAGTGATGAAAGGTGCGATCGCTCAAGTCAATCCTGCTTTGACCATCATCGATCTCACCCACCTAATTCCTCCCCAAGATATTGCAGCCGCTAGGTTTAACCTGATGGAAGCTTATCCCTATTTCCCGCATGGGACGGTACACGTTGCAGTTGTCGATCCGGGAGTGGGGAGCGATCGCAGAGCAATTGCCCTTCAACTCGATACAGGTTTCCTGGTTGGGCCTGATAACGGACTTTTCAGCGGTGTTTTGAGTCAAACGAACGTTATTGCAGCTGTTGAGTTAACCAACTCTCATTACTGGCGCACCGCAACTCCTAGCACCACATTTCATGGTCGAGATATCTTTGCTCCTGTGGGGGCGCATCTGGCTAGCGGTATTCCGATTACAGCGCTAGGAGATGCGATCGCGCCTGAAACCTTGGTGCAGTTCAAGCTTCCGGAACGGATACTCACCGATCGGGGTATCGTCGGTTGCATCCAATATATCGATCGCTTCGGCAACTTAGTCACCAATATTCCGGCTGCTGATGTGCGGGAAAAAACTTGGTCAGTTGCCGTCACTGAATCTTTATCTCTGACGCTACACGAACGTATGATTCCCAGCAGTCAAACTTATAGCGATCGCCTATTGGGAGAAGCGGTTGCCCTGATTGGCAGTCACGGTTGGGTGGAAATTGCGGTAAATGGCGGTAGCGCTCAATCTCAGTTGCAGATGGCGGTGGGTGCAAGTGTGGAGGTTCTACTCGCTGAACAGTGAGTAGTGAACAGTGAGTAGGTTACCAAGGACTGCCAACAATCGTGAAACCGGCCCAAAAATACGGATGGGAAAAGTCTTTTTGTCCCAACTTAGATAGTTCAGGCGGTAGGGGAATTGATTTGTTGTCAGCCAGTAAGTTACCAGCCTTGAGCTGCACTTGTCCTTTAATCATGGCGATTTGAGCTTGGCGTAGTGCTTCTGCTTTAATTGGCAATCGCTTCAGTTGCTGGTATAACTGACTCATC
>DATNPC010000973.1:0-2462 GCA_036703375.1 Allocoleopsis sp. | reverse complement strand
GCCCAACACATTCAAACGTACTGTAACATCCCGGTTGTTTTTTTGAGCGCGTACTCCGATGCAAAAACTCTCCAACGCGTCAACGCGATTCAACCTTATGGCTATTTGGTTAAGCCATTTACAGAGAAAACATTAAATACTACGATTCAAATCGCTTTATCAAGACATAAGGCTACTGTTGAGTTACACACCCAATTAGCTGCCGTTTTGGACTCTTCAGACAATGCCGTTATTGGCAAGATGTTGGATGGCACGATCGCGAGTTGGAATCCAGGTGCCGAGAAGATGTTTGGTTATCGTGCTTCTGAAGCGATCGCTCGCCCGATTTCGATTTTAGTTCCCCCCAACTGTGTCGATGAGATGCCGCAAATCTTGGAAAGAATCGCACGGGGAGAAAAGGTCGAGCATTACGAAACAGTGCGAATGCGAAAAGATGGTCAACTGATTGATGTCTGCCTGACGATTTCGCCCATTAAAAATGCGACGGGTCAAGTGATAGGAGTTTCACAAATTGCTCGCAATCTTACAGAAGAAAAACGAAACGAACGCTTACACCAACAACAGCGATCGCTTTTGAGCAACCTGATTGAGGGAAGCAATGACTCGATTGCCGCATCTCAGATTGCAAAGAATGTTACCGATCGCATCCGGGCAGAGCAAGTTCTGCGAGAGAACGAACAACGGTTCCGCCATGCCTTTAACTATACTGCTGTCAGCATGGCAATGAGCAGCCCCGACGGACGCTTCTTCCAAGTCAACCACTCTTTTTGCCAGATGCTCGGTTATTTAGAAGCCGAGTTGCTGACGATGAACTTTCAATCGATTACTCATCCCGACGATCTCGATACGGGCTTGCGTCTGATCCAACGACTACTAGCGGGAGAGATTGACTACTACAAGCAGGAAAAGCGCTATCTCCACAAACAGGGGCATAGTGTCTGGGCGATTGTGAGCGTTTCTCTGGTGCGAGACGAGCAAGGTCAACCCTTATACTTTATCGCTCAAGCCCAGGATATTAGCGATCGCATCCAGTCCGAGCAAGCCTTATGCAGAAGTTCAGCACTGCTCAAACAAGCTCAAAGCCTTGCTCGCATCGGTAACTGGGAGTTTGATGTCAGCACCCAGAAAAGCACTTGGTCAGAGGAAATCTTCCGGATCTTTGGACTAGACTCTACTGAGTCCGAACCGAACTATGCTGGTGTGATGCAGCTATTTCATCCAGAGGATGGAGAGAAATACCATCAGCTTGTGCAACGAGTCCTTGCTGAGGGCACGCCCTATGACACTGACTTGAGGTACTTTCGCTCAGATGGTTTCCTCGGATGGCTCAACGTGCGGGGCGAAGCAGTTTTTGATTCGCAAGGACGAGTGATTCGCCTGTTGGGAACTGCACAAGACATCACCGAACGCAAACAAGCACAAGAGCGATTACAACAAGCGCATCAGAAATTAACCTTTCTCATCCAAAATACCCCCTTAGCGGCGATCGAGTGGGATAGTCAGTTTCGAGTCAGCAGTTGGTCTCAACGTGCGGAGGAAATCTTTGGTTGGAAAGCTGAGGAAGTCCTGGGCAAAACGATGCACGAGTGGCGCTTCATTTTTGAGGAGGACTTAGATTACGTCAATCAGTCGGCTAGCCGACAACTCAATGGCACAAGCATTTACACCACCTGCGAAAACCGCAACTATACCAAGGATGGCTCAGTTATTGACTGCCAATGGTACAACTCCGCCCTTCTCGATGAATCGGGTAATTTGGTGTCCATGCTGTCTTTGGCTCATGATATCAGCGATCGCAAGCAAGCGGAGACCGCGTGTCGCCTCAGCGAAGAACGATTGCAACTCTCACTCGAAGGTTCTGGTGACGCATGGTGGGACTGGGATATTCCCAGCGGACAAGTGAGTTGGAGTCCCCGTTTATGGGGAATGCTGGGTTACGAAGATGATGAGTTGCCGAAAGAGTTCAGTACCTGGGAACGGCTGATGCATCCAGATGATAAGCCTAGGGTGATGGAACTGTTGCAGGCTCATCTCCAAGACAGTTCAGTTCCTTACAAATTGGAGCATCGACTGCTGAGTAAATCTGGGGAATGGAAATGGATTGCCAGCTATGGCAGAGTGATGGTTCGAGATGAGACGGGCAAGCCTTTGCGGATGTCAGGCACTCACCGAGATATCAACGAGCGCAAACAAGCCGAGGAAGCTCTCCGAACGAGCCAAGAACAATTACAACTCGCACTCGAAGGCTCGGATGAAGGGTGGTGGGACTGGAATATTGTCACCGGAGAAGGGCAATTCAGTCCCCGTTGGTACACAATGCTCGGTTACGAAGCTGGCGAGTTGCTGCCACACTCTAGTACCTGGAAACGGTTAATACATCCAGACGATCGACCTGACTTGATGGAACTGTTGGAGGCTCATCTCCAAGACAGTTCAGTTCCCTACCAATTGGAGTATCGACT
>DATNPC010000972.1:0-2673 GCA_036703375.1 Allocoleopsis sp. | reverse complement strand
ATCGAAAACCCACTGATCAACCCCAAACTGAACTTAACGATTCCTCAGCGGCTTTGCTACTTTAGTGCCACCTCGCACTTTTTCTATGGCTTTCCCCGGTTGATGTACGCGATCGCCCCGCCCCTATTTCTCTTATTTGGCATCAACTCGGTCAAAGGTTTGGGATTAGAAACTTTATTCTACGCTCTGCCTCACATTTTCCTGTCGATGCAGACGAACCACATCCCCTACAAGCACGTTCGTTTCTCGTTCTGGAATGAGATTTTTGAGTTCGCGATGTCGTTCCAGGCGGGAATTGTCACTCTGTTAGCCCTAATTAACCCAAAGCTGGGTACGTTTAACGTAACTGATAAGGGCTTGAGCGTGACCAAACGCAGCTTTGACTTTGACTCGGTGCGATACCTAGTGATTGTCGGTGCGATCGCTGCCGCGTCCTTGCTTGCCGTTCCCTTCTGGCTGTGGCTGTCGCCAGAGGATACTCAGGCCGTCTTGATCAACACCTTCTGGTGTATCTTTAACTTGTTCCTGCTTTTGGCGGCAATTTTGGTAGCTTTCGAGCAACCCCAACTGCGTCGAGCTCACCGCCTGCCTCGGAAACTGACAGCAATCGTCCACAGTTTCAACCAGAGTTGGACAGGTAAAACGGTGGATGTGAGTGAAAGCGGTTGCCAAATTTTGCTGGATGAATGGCCTAACATCCCCGATGAAATCAAAATTGAACTCGTGGGAGACTATGGCACACGGGCACTGATGAATGGGCGAGTAATTCGTGCGATCGCAACCAGTAAACTTCAAGCTAGATTATTCATTGATTTTGTTGAACCCACCCGCACCCAGATTGATGACCTGACGTTGGTCATCTATTCTGACGTGAAGCAGTGGTACTCCCAGACGCGTACGGAGACGGACGATCCCATCGAATCGTTTAAGTTCATCATTACCAGTATCAGACGTGTCTTCCGCGAATTCCGACCCGCTATTGGGGTAAAAGTCCGCAAACAAGTGAATGGCTTTGCACAGCTGTACTGGGAAGGTTGGGAAGGTCACTCCTATACAGCTCGCCTCACGGAAATCGGAACGCAAGATGTTCGCTTGGAAATCGATGGCAGCGATATTTTCAATCTGGAAATTATGCAGAACACACAACCACTCATTGGTTTACTGCTGAGTCAGGCGGAAAATGACCCACAGACAACTAGTTTGTTGGCGAAGGTGGAAACAATAGAACCGTTGGCTACTACCTCTGTTAGCCAACCTAGTTCAGTGATGCGCTCTAGCTCTGAACGCATGGCGGGCGAGGGCAACTCGACAGAAAATACTTTGAATGAAAGCGCCGTTCAAGTCGAAAGCCTTGCGGAGCCTAGCAATAATTTCGCCAGTGTAAACACTAACCTTTTGGCCATTGAGTTAAGTTTTCCAGAGTCGTTAAAACGACAGCAGCAAGCCAAAATTAAACGGCTTTTGACGATACTTAACTAGACAAGTAAGAGCTGATTATCTGCGTCTGATCCTGCTAGTTCGTCCAGACTACTGTTAGAGGATTTTTATCGTCGATAGTTTGGAGTTGTTTTGAATTTTTCAGGCGAGAATTTTGAATTGAACACATACGCTTTTTTTTTGAGTCACTGCTCAGGACTTACGCCATAAAACGAAAAATCAAGGATTGGCGTTAAGTGTGGGGGGTAGGGGGTAAAGTGTAGTGAAATTACCCAAATCCTTACTACACCCGACACCCCATCTCAACAGTTAACCTGAGTGTGTAAATTCTGTACTCTAGCCTTGTCCCCGCCTAGCATTTTGCCTCACGTATTTCCCAGCACTTCTCTATCCGGAAAAATTTAGTATAAATTTACACTCTCATTGGGGGGTAAGAAAACTTAATTCTTCTAATTTTTCCCTCACTCCATACAAATTAATGCTGCTTTTATTCTCTTAATAAATCAAAAATAACTCATATGATCTTCATCGAGTTTTATAGCCCTTCATAGGCACTTTACCTGTTTTCTGGGTAAAGCCTGTTAAACTTGTAAATAACAAGTTAAGAACTTGTTCATCTACCCTCAAAGATAAAATTTTTCGTTTTCAGAGGATGCATTACCGCTCTTGAGTTTCACCATCAACTCACTGACGAGAGAGACGAGAGAGCTTATATGACGTGACTTTTCGCATTTCAGACAGTGGTTACTGCCAGCTTTACAGGTTACTAGCTCACGCCTTTTTGGCAACAAGAAGCTCTAGCCAAGAGCCGAGAAAAAGACCGCAGCTGGGTAGAGAATAATACAGTCATCAGTCCCCTCAAGGTGCTATCTAGTTTCAACACATAATTCGGGTAGGCAGCTACTCCCTGCTTGAGATTAGCTATTCACTTTTTTTCGCTCTTCAGGGATTAACAGGAAAAGATTTAATCTTTTTGAAGTGTTAGTTAAGAGCGGCAACTCAGGCGTTTTTTTGTTCGTCTGGAATAGCTCAAGCTCGGGAGAAATAGCACCACCGATGCTATTGCCTTGTTTTGGGTGACTTGTAAAACGAAATTCACCCCTTCTAGTTTCAACGATTGGATGAGACCCAGGTAGATACAAATGAACACCATGTCTATGGCTAGCTACAGATCTTCCAAAAGGCTGAACCCACTCTCGTTATTAGCGCAATTATCTAGTCGTCAGGCTAATGGGT
>DATNPC010000971.1:0-6956 GCA_036703375.1 Allocoleopsis sp. | reverse complement strand
CCGCTCGATCGAGAGCGTAAAGTCTTGCCCGCAGTTAGAATTGCCACTCAAGCGAATGGCAGGCATTAAACCCCT
The DNA here is from genome assembly GCA_036703375.1 of Allocoleopsis sp. Lineage (GTDB taxonomy): Bacteria > Cyanobacteriota > Cyanobacteriia > Cyanobacteriales > Coleofasciculaceae > DATNPC01. The sequence goes on along the minus strand of DATNPC010000971.1, from coordinate 6,881 downwards.
CTGCTGTTTTTCGGTGCTGGTTGGCCCTGCAATTAATTGTGCGATCGCAAATTGAGCGAGATTTCGGCTCGATGTCGTCCGCCAAACGGGTCTGACATCGGTGAAATTGCTATTAGTAACGGGAGGAAAAAAGACTCGGACTCGGTTATTATCTGTCCGGCGAGTAGGAGTAGATGGGCTTGGATTGGCTTGGGCTATTGTCTGGATGTCAGGTGACTCGGCGGCATTGGTTGCTTGTCCTCCAGCAACATTAATGCCAACTAGCGTAACCAACAGACAGCTAACAAGTCGAGTTGAAGCGTGTTTGAAGCGATAAGTATTCCGATTTTTTAGCTGATGCATGGAAGCGATCGATTTTTGGTATTCGTAATACTTATCCAGTTAACGGGCATTACTGTTGTGTAGATGCCTGAGTTGCAAAATTCGCAACCGCTCGGACTAAATCGTCTGGCGTACCTATATCCAAGTAGCTGCCCTGCGGAAATACCTCGGCTTCTACCCGCATGCCGTTGTAAATTGCCGCTTGAATCACATCTCCTATCGGCAACTCCGATCGCGCGGGTAAAATCTTATCGGTATCGTTTCGCAGCTTATTCGCCTCGATATCAATCAGGTACTCGTGTAGAAACTGCGTGAAGGCAGGCGTCCAAACAGCAATCGCCCACATATAGCGTAAATCGGTCTGAGGTGGTTTTTCGATAATGACGCGAACGATTCCTTCGTCATCAAAATCTACCATACCGGCTTTTTGGGGGCGATCGGTAGGAAATAACCCCAAGACAACATCGGCTTGAGTTCTAGCCTGCCGCTCAAGTAATCGGGCAAAAGCATCGTCAGGCTGAAACAGAATATCTGGAAACCCCAATGCAATCAGGGAATCCTGCACAAAGGGATAAGCCTGATCCAACGTATAAGGGACACCAAACGGCAAATTCATCATCAGGTATCCCAGATTCATCTTCAGCATCGTGCCATCTCCGAAATAGCCGGGAATATCCCACTTCCCCGGACGTAGCACAAAGTAGGCTTGCTCGATGCCTGCCAGTCGCATCTTCTCTAACAGATAATGACAAACGACTTTAGGTCGTAAGCCACCACCGTTATCCCCCTGTCGGAATCCAACGGGATACAACTCCTTGCTCACGGGTAAAGGAGAAATTCGTGTCGCCTGTCCCCCAGCTGGTAGCAACCCAATGACCTTTCGCGTATTAGTGTGATGGTTGCTTGTCATTTCGATTGATTACAGCGCATAGCGAGCGCTACTCTTGGTTTAAACGTACTCAGAACTTGTCCCAAGATAGCACTGCTGCGCCTCGTGCCAAGGTGCGGTTGGGCGTTGCTGTTAAGCTAACGTGCATCTCATTTGCATAGTTTTGGGTTTTGAGAAACACCCTCAATTCCTCTCCGGAGTCTCCCCGTCTCCCCGTCAGCCTCAACCTGTAAACTCAATGCTTAACAGCCTAAAATGAGTTGTCCCCCACTACATCCTCGCTCTCCAGGGTTGAATCAGATTGTTTGAGGGACGGCCACACAGCAGAGTCCTTCTTCCCAATGGCTCTGCTACGATGAGCAGCTCGAACATCCCTGACAAATTGGATGAGTTTAGCTTTATCTACAGCATTTAAATCGTGTACGTCAGCAAATCGCACGATATCTTCAATCTCTTTTTGAGTAAATTCGGTGTGATGCTGGCGGTGATGTATGGGAAATAGATTATCGTCATTGGTCTTTTGAGCTTCCGTCATGGTAGAGTGCCTCCGCGCTCAAGTGTGATATAGCAATCCTACATAATCTATGAGAACCTCCATTCCTTCCTACAGCCTACTCTGTAGTAGCTTGCGACAAGCTTTCTCACCAATCAAATAGGACTGCTATAGACGGTCTAAAAATAGAGGGGAGACTTACCAAAGGGAGTCATTGTCACGAGTGTGGGGCTTTGCGTGGATAACTAAAGAATCTCGATATTGGGCAATTAATCGAGCTTTTTCCATTGGGTTTAAATCCCTTGCATCAGCAAATTGATCGATCATCTCGATCTCCTCTTCGGTCACGTCAGCCGCTGCAAACAGGTTATCTTGGGTTGAACGAGTCGTGGGAAATAGATCGTCGTTGTTGGGAGAATGGTCAGCAAACAGACTATCGTCCTTTTCATCTTCAGATTGAGTTGGAAAGAGATTGTCTTCGTCTTTGCTGGGTGGCATTGATTCCTCCTTCACATCACTACACAGTGCGATCGCTTGGACATTTGGCGCTCGGACAAGCCTACTGCTCCAGCAGTACAGTAACATCCCCTTGGTTTGTGCATGCTGAGAGTGTGAGCCTCCCCTCAGTCCGCTTGCCAAAGTACCACTCAAAATGATGGCGTACACAACACCTCGAGTGTATACCTATATAGTTAGAGTCCAGCTTTCTAGAAAAGCTGAGCTTCCTTACTCGTAGCAGGAAACTCACCCGCCGGTTTGAGAGTGAGAAGACCACTAGCTGAGGGAGCAAAATTTAGCTTATGAATAGGCGGTGAAAAATTTGGGGAAGAACGAGATACTCCCCTCTCGAACAGTGGGAACACTAAGGTTGCACATGTACCTCTGATAACCCGTTATTCCCCGCTTACCCAATAGGCGGGGTTTTTATCGCAATTTTCACACGACTTACACAGATGATATCGAACGATCTAGCTTTGTTGAGACTGCTGCAACTCGCTAGCCCAGCACTGCCAGTGGGTGCCTACAGCTATTCCGATGGTCTGGAAACGCTGGTAGAAATGGGTGTAGTTAACGACCCACAAAGATTACGGCAATGGCTGGAGCAAGAACTGTACTGCGGGGCGATTCGCTTGGAGGCAGCAGTGATGCGGCGAGCTTATCAGAGTACGGTAGAGTCAGATTTTCAGGCATTGGCTGACTGGAATGCTTGGGTGACGGCAACTAAGGAAACGGCGGAGTTGCGATCGCAAAGTTGGCAAATGGGAAACTCTTTGATCCGATTGCTGCTCGATTTATCGCACCCCGAAGAGGCGGGTTATGGTACGTCGATACAGGATTTAGCAGCGGCTGCGGGTGCGCCTTGCAATTATGCGATCGCTTTTGGTATTGCCGCTGCCTACTGGCAGATCGAACCCACAACTGCTATTTTAGGATACTTATACAGCTGGGCATCAAATTTTATCAGTGCCGGTGTTAGACTCATTCCCCTCGGTCAAACGGTTGGTCAACAGTTACTGCTCGACTTAAACGCCAAAATTACTCTAGCTGCCCAAGACGTTTTAGCCTTGAAGGATGAGCAATTAAGCAGTTGTGGCTGGGGATTGGCACTTGCGAGTATGGCTCACGCAACTCAGTACACGCGATTATTTCGGAGTTAGCTGCTCTGTGGAACGCCCCACCTCATACGATAAGCTGCGGTGTTAACTTAAGTTTGCAAGTTAAGCTCGCAAGAGCGTTAACTCAGCAGATAGTTTCAGATGTTACCTGAGTACATCCAGCGATTTGGGTAAATCCACGGAAGTTTTGAGCCTTTTCATTCGGCATATTAAGCCTATTTACTGAATAAAACTACGCAGCTTGGCGTAGGGCGATCGCTTTGCAGATAGCCTATGCTTGAAAGTAGGATGAGATCTACAAATCTGAGCTAGCCAACGCTACAAGTGAGAAACGCTAGACCAGGGTACTGAATTGAGGACGTTCTCAATCAACAATTTTTATTAAACGTCCCATACAAATGCTAACCACCACTTCAAAACGTACAGCAATTTTCTACCCAGTAAAGTACAGGTGTTAGGAAGCCTAGCTAGGTGTCTTTACACAGAGTGTATTTCATCAAAAACACAAATTGCTGTAAATCTATTTTTGGGCTGGGTTGTTAGGATGATGCATTACCGAATTCTTCCTTGAGTCATTAAGTATTACAACATTGCTTTGTGGACTTGGAATTTTCAATTAGTCGATCGCGAAAACTTTATCTAAAACACAATTACTTTTGCTCGAACTGCACAGGCTTTAAGCGTTAATCTATTTACAGTTGAGGTCTTTTTGATAATGCTTATTCCAGCATCGCTCAGCTCGCTCAAGCCGCTGATGACGACCAGCTATGAAGCAAACACTATAGCCGAATTGTCGCACCAAATAAAGGCTTGCAGCCAAGAGCGATTTACAGGTTGGTTAGATTTAACGATTGATACCACTCAACGTCAACAGTGGAATTTATATTTCTGCCAAGGCAATTTAGTTTGGACTACTAGTAGGGTTCATCCGATACGCCGTTGGTATCGACAGTTATATCGACACTGCTCGCAACTGTTTACCGAGCGAGAGTTGCAATTACCTTATCTTCCTGATTACAACTCATTAAGATTCCTTGTCATGCAGGGAGAAATTCGACTGGATCAGATGGAATCGGTGGTTGAAGGTCAAGCGATGGAAATTCTATTTGATATTATTCAATGGATAAAAATCTTTTGTCAGCAGTATCAAGGAAAACTAACGTATCGAAAAATTGCCGTAGACACTATAGAGTCATCACTAGTTGAGATTCCTGCTATGCCAATTTGGCAAAATGCTGCTAAGTTGTGGGACGCTTGGCAGCGAGCTGGTTTAGCCGAGTGTTCTCCCAACTTAGCTCCAGTCATCTTGACAGCCGAGAAATTGCGAGAGTTGACTTCCCCCATGGTCTACCGCAACTTAACAGCTTTAGCGGATGGCTCTCAAACGTTTCGCGATTTAGCGGTCAAGATGAACCAACATCTATTGCTGGTGACCAAACCCATCTTGCCTTGTGTGCGTCAAGAGTTAATCGGATTGACATGGGTAGAGGATTTCAACTGTTCAATTGAGACAGTGGCAGATGCCTCCTCACACTCAGCAACGACTACCCATTCTGCAAGTCAAGCTCAACCTGTCAATTCAGAACGCCACTCGAACGCACCTTTAGTCGCTTGTATTGATGATAGCCAGCTTGATAGCGTGACGATGGGTAATATCGTCTCCCAAACTGGCTATCGCTACCTCACGATTCAGAATTCGTTGGAAGCCTTGCCGCTGTTGCTAGAGCACAAACCCGATCTCATCTTCTTAGATTTGGTGATGCCCATTGCCAATGGATACGAAATTTGCTCTCAAATTCGCCGCGTTTCGGCGTTCAAAAATACACCGGTCGTTATCCTCACGAGCAATGACAAAATTGTGGATCGACTACGAGCCAAGATAGTGGGAGCCACCAGCTTTCTCCCTAAGCCGATTACTCCAGAGAAGGTGATAAGCTTGCTAACGCTGCATTTGCACCAAGCAAAGACTATTCCATCAGAAAAGTTGCAACTGGTTCGGGGGTTGTCTCTTAAGCAGCAGGTTTATAGTCTGGATTAACCGTCAGCAGTGAACAAGGAATAGTGAGCAATGGGTGCAGATTCGCTGCTAATGGTGTAGGTATTCCTACTTCTGCTTCTCAGGTACGCAATCTGTCTTTACATTAATCTACAAAATTTGCATAGAAAGATTACGCATCTTTACGCCAGCCAAGCGGTCTGTCTACAATGAAGGCTAATGAGGCTAAAGTAAAAGTGTAAAGCCGATTAGGTCAGGGTTATAGCCACAAAGAATCCTCTAAAACGAAATGAGTTGATAAAGGGTGTCCTCAATTCGTGATGCAGTGAAAACAGGATTCTCTAGTCTGGGTGTTTACCAACTTTATCAATCTGCCAAGACTTTACTGCAATTGAGTTTACATCCGTGTTGGAGGAAAGCTCAACTTATGGGGTTTTCAGCTCTGGCATGTTTAGTTATTCGTTCATTCGTTCAATGGAGTCCCCAATGGCAACTCAGGAGGTAGTTACCACTGCCGATTTGGCAAGGCGGATTCAGATTTACACTCAAGAGAAATTTACGGGACAGTTGAATTTACAGCTTCAAGACCCCAAAAGGCAGCAGTGGAGTCTGTATTTCCGTCTGGGTAGTTTGATTTGGCTGACTAGTGAGGTTCATCCAATTCGTCGCTGCTATCGGCTAATGTCTCAGTACTGCCCGCAACTAGCTATTTATTCTGCACGCCTACAGTATTGGGACTACGACTACTTAGCAGAACTGGTAAAACAGGGCAGAATTCAGCGCAAGCAAATGGCGGCAGTTGTGGAAGGCAACGCAGCAGAAATCCTGTTTGATATCCAGCAAGAAGGAGAACGGCTGCCCTATGGTTCGGGGTTTCAAGTGACCTCTCAACCAATTTCTCGAAAGACTCTCGATTTAATCGATTCAACGCTGGTTGTGATTCGGGCTGATGAGGCTTGGCAAATTGCCAGCCATGAGTGGGAAGCTTGGCGGAATGCAGGATTGGCAAGCTATTCCCCCAACCAAGCGCCTGCAATCTTGAAGCCGGAGGAATTGCAACAGCAGACTTCACTCCTTGCCTACAACAACCTAACTGCTTTAGCAGACGGCCATCAGACGTTAAGGGATTTAGCGGCTAAGTTGAAACAGAACGTATTGCTGCTCACCCAATCCCTCATGCCCTCTATCCGTCAAGGGTTAATGGGACTGATTGACGTTGATGACTCTACTGCTTTGGCGAACCCCGCTCTCGTCAATGGCCCTCAGATAAAACCTGTGGCTCCGCCCCCAAAGCTAGTTCAGCCTCAAGCTAATAGTCCCCTCGTCGCTTATATCGACGATAGCCGAAGCGATAGCCTGACGATGGGTAACATTCTCGCTCAAGCTGGCTATCGGTTCATCAACATTCAAGATCCAGTGAAAGCTTTAGTTCAGTTGCTAGAGCACAAACCCAACCTAATTTTCTTGGATCTTGTCATGCCGATCGCAAATGGGTATGAAATCTGCGCGCAAATTCGTCGCGTTTCAGCTTTTAAAGAGACACCTGTGATTATTCTCACCAGCAAT
>DATNPC010000970.1:0-10169 GCA_036703375.1 Allocoleopsis sp. | reverse complement strand
AGCGTTGCAGCTGACGAAACAAGCGATCGCATTCAGACACCTAGTTTCATCCCAAATCCGCGTTGACTACTCTCTTTTTGAGACTAACCGCAGAGGCGCAGAGGTCGCAGAGAGAGAAGAAGAGGAGATCAACAGATAGATACAAGTGCGATCGCTTCTTTCCTCAAAAGTAACTCACGTAGCGAGCGTCTTGTTCCTCTCGCTCCTCACTGATAACCCAACTCTTGAGCTAACGAGACAACGACAGGAATAAAGCCTTGGTTGTCTTTACGCCAAGGCAAGGGGCCATCTAAGTGGCTCGATGCGATGGGTCTTTGACGAAATGTCGGTGACTTGAGAAAGTTGGGGTCATTTCCTAAGTGGACGCCGTAGGGACCGAAGCTGGCATAGGGTGAGTCTTGAGGGCGTAACATCGCCTCAAAAATCGATTCATCCCACGCTAGGTTTAACCAGTGACATATCTTTTCAAAATGCGATCGAGGGTCGCTTAAAACATCCTCCCCACGAATTCGCAGTTGTTGTTCAGGAGGCACCGTACTTAAAAAATCTAAAATGTTGTGTTGAATTCGGTACCAAGAAAACTGAGGATCGACAGTAGGTGGCTTGGTTGAATAATCAATTGAATCCATAAGGAGTGCCATTTGTCCCTCACCAATTCTCATCATTGATTCACCCTGTGTCCGAGGATGGCGCAGCAGATGAATGTAATGGGCATTGGGAAAGGTATTGCTGATGCGATGGAGGATGTCAATATTGGTAGTGTACGCCGGACTTTTATCAACAATTCGCAGGGGCGCAACTTTGCTGCACAGTTCGGTATAAACCTCTCCCGTACTCCAGTGGATGCGGCTAAAAATCCATCGGTATGCCATTTCAACAGACAAGATAGTCTGCTCGCCTGCATAGAGTTGAGCGACAGTACGCAGTAAACCATGCATCTGAAACTGTCGCGCTCCCTTCAATCGCTGTGTCAGTTGTTCCAGATTTTCAGTGAGGAATACATTGAGTTCCGGAACCCCATAGGTTTCAGGATGCTGACCTAACATCGCACAGATTACGGATGTAAACGAACGGGGAGCTCCCAGAATAAATATAGGTTGAGGTACGGTCATGTAACCTATCAAGTAGTTAATGATAATTTTGTTGGATTAATATAACAAAATTAACTTTTGCAAGTATTATAATTATACTAAAATAATTACCTATTTTTGTTTTGATTAACACCCTTAAAACTGTGTAACCTGATTTTATATTCAGTAACTCAGAATGATAATTCTTGATTATTTTTAGGGATTTTAGCCATGAAAATTCATTTCTCTAAACTAATTTCCTTTCTAGGAATCATAGCTGCCTTACTCGTTTTTTGTGGTATTCAAGTTTACTCAGATACTACAGCTGCTCAACCTTCATTCATCGGTAACTTACCTGCTGGCTATACAGCCTATTCGGCCACTTTAGCAATGGGGAAATCATGTAGTTGTGCCTTGGGAGGGATATCTGGCTCGCCTCCTCCACCGCCCCCTTGTGGAACAGTTCGCTGTGTTGGGAGTTCCAACACTCGCTATGGCTGGATCAAGACAACAGCACCAGGTATAAACTCAACATTTTGTGATGAAAAACGGCAGACTACAGGAAACAGCATTCCACCATGTTTTATGTTAGATGGAGATGATGCATTAGTCATCTCAGGCAGCATGTCGCCTGTTCAAAATATTTCTTACTATAGTTTCACGTTTTACCAGACTTATATTTATAACAGCGACTCTTCTTCAAACTATACTTTAGTCCGAAGCAGCGTAAACCTAGGGTTTAACAATAGTAATCTCAAGCAGGGTAGTAATGGCAAGTATGTTTTAATTGCTGCGGCTAATACTCAAACCATCAATGTTGTGAAACAGGCATTGCGTGGGGCTGGGGTTCCTGATGCCATCATGAATACCTATCTTGTACCTGCAAGCGTTACCAACTTAGGAAATGTAGACTATCCAGACCAGCTATCGTTAGCGCTCCGCCTGACCGGTCAAAGCGAGGCAGAAAGACAACAAGTCGATACCTTTGCACAACAAACTGCACCTGCGACAACGGTGCTTTTTATCAAGGGGCCTGGACTAAATGGGGATGTAACTTTCGCTGATTTGCCGAAGTGGGAAGACACACTGAGAGTAAATCCTGTTGAATATACTACCGGGTTAGATCAAAATCTCAAGGAGTTGGAATCAACTGTAATTCGTCGCTATAATCGACAGGGATATAAGCTCAAAGCCCGTCTAAGTGAAAGCCTTCTTCATCTCGATCCAGATGTATGTAGAGCCAACTTAGAAAGCTGCGTTTATGATGCACCAGATGCACTTTACACTAGCTTTCCCTGTGATTTCTCTCCAAGTCCTATCAGGAGCGGTAATTGTCAGATTGAGCTAACACCAAACAGCAATGACGTTCTTATGTGGATTGGAGTCAACCATAGCATTGTTGGTGATAAAACTCTAGCGGCTTATTGGTCTGGAGAATCTCAAGGATTTCAGGGGGGTAACGACGGAACATTTGCTTTTGTCGGTTTAAATACTCAAGGTTCAGCCAACCAATATTTATCCAGAATTCAGGCTGCAAACCTGTACGCTATTAAAATAACGCGTAGTTGTGGCAATGACTTATACTGTGCTTCTGTTCCGTTTATAGGCAGAATTTCAAATAATAAAACTGGGTTTATCCTGATTGGTCGAACTTATCTCGATAAAGCTACAGGCAGTGGCCCCAATCCAGCAAATCTAATTCCCGCTACAGTGTTATGGTTTACGAGAAGTTAAAACCACAACACTTAGCTGGATGATGATTGTTTAGTTAGGTTTTTAGACAACAGCTATGCTCAGGTTTTTTTATCTAACGGCTCTTTTCTCTTGTGTTTTGATGCTAATTACCGGTGCAGTAGCAAGGGGTAACTCAGCTAGCTTTTCTCTATGCCAGTCAATAGTAGATGTAGACGTTGATAGACCAGTTTGCTATATGCAGACAGAAGGCAATCGGACGTTAGATTTAAGCAATCTCTGCGGACAGCCAATGAAGAACCTACCTGCAACAAACATAGAAAGTATCAAACGCTTGATAGGAACCAAAAATTGCCCAGGCTGTAACCTGAGTGGTGCTAATCTTGTTAATGCCGATATGCGTTATTCTAACCTAGAAAACGCTAATCTCACTGGCGCTCAGCTTAATGGTGCTGACCTTACGGGCGCAAGGCTGTCTAATACCACGTTGGTGGGTGCTAACTTGAGTGGTGCCAGACTAGTCACTGCTGAACTGAGTCAGGCGAACTTAGCTGGGGCTAACTTGAGCAATGCCAAACTGAATGGTGCAAGAATGATTGGTGCCAACTTAAGTGGTGCTAGCCTAACTCAGACCAATTTGTTAGGGGCTAATTTGATGAGTGCCAACTTAAATAGTGCTAAGCTGAGGGCGACAAAGATGCCCGATGGAAAAATCAGTCCCTAAACGGGCAACTGATTCCACTGATTAATGTTTTCTGAACAACAGCTTAACTCTGTTTTGTGCCTAATCGAGCAACAAAAGAATTGACAACATTGTTAGTTCTCCTCAAGGCGAAATTGCCAAAGGTGGCTTGACTTGTGAACGTTCCTACAACAGTCACGCGATGAGCATCATCCACAGCAATGGCGTAATTTACGTCATCGCGATCGCCTCCTGCTTGCTTGCTCCAGACTAGATTCCCCTGCGAGTCAAATTTAGCAACAAACATATCTCTTAGTCCTTTGCTGGTGAAGACTTGAGCACCAAAGGTAGCTTTGTTAGGAAACTCACCGCTGAGATAAGCGTTACCCTGTTCGTCTACTTCTATTTCACAGCCTTCATCTGGGCCTGGTCCACCCATCTGGCGAACCCACAGTATTTTACCTGAAGCATCAGCTTTAGCTAAAAACAGATCTTTAGACCCCTCAATGCTATTAAGAGTCTGGTCATCAAATTTCACAGAGCCACTAAAAACTCCTGTGAAGTAAATATTGCCTGCCGCATCAGCTCCTATTCCTCGACCATAATCCTCTCCTGTACTGCCAAAACTTTTAGCCCACAGTAAGTTTCCTGAAGCATCATATTTAGCGAGGAAAATATCTCTGAGCTCGCTTTTACTTTCAACGGCCTTAGACCCAAAGCTCAAAGAACCGGCAAATTCTCCTGTAACCAAAACATTGCTTTTTAAATCCGTCGCGATACCCCGCCCTTGCTCGGCTAGCGGTCCGGCAATTTGTCTAGCCCAACGTAAATTTCCATTAGAGTCATACTTGGTAATGAAAGTATCCATATCTCCCTGATGTTGGAAAACTGAATCACCTATGCTTAGGGTGCCGTAGGTGTTCGCGATAACCAACACATTATTGGATGGGTCGGACACAATTTCGTTGCCTCCATCAAGCTCGGGGCTTCCTATTTGCTTAGCCCAAATAACGTTTCCGGACGGGTCAAGCTTCGCCGTGAACATATCACCGCGCCCCTGACTGCTCAGTGTAAAACTCCCAAAATCTACACTCCGAGTGAAAAGACCAGTTACTAAACTATTCCCCCGATCGTCTGAAACAATGTCAAAGGCAAAGTCTTTTCCTCTAGAACCAAATTGCTTTAACCAAAGCACCTTACCTTGACCATTGTATTTAGTAATAAAAATATCCTCTTGTCCTGCGCTGGTAAGAGTTTGATTATCAAAAACAGCACGCTCGTTGAAGGAGCCAGTAACTGTGACATTACCGAAGCGATCGCTTTTATCAGCTGCAACACCACGAGCAATCTGATTACCATCTCCACCTATCTGTTGCGCCCACAAAAAATCTGACCCTTGAGCGTAGCCGATAGTTGAACCAAAAATAATGACCAACGTTATGAGAGTAGAGGTCAAAAAATGAGTCCAGCGAAATTTCATCATGTCAAGTCGATCTTACACATCTGCTAGATTTGCTATGACTCAATTGCAAAATAATTTGTTCTCGTAATCCTTATTCCATGTAAATAAAGATTCAGCGAATGTAAATAGCGTCTGCTGTGCAGACGCTCATACAACTGTTAAGAAAATGCTAGGAATCAGTAAACTAAGAAGCAGAAGAGACTTCTGGAGTGTCAACCGTCGCTCGCCGTTGATCGACCAGCTCTCGCAGCTGTTTCTGTAGATCTTCAACTGTTGGCGTGACGTTCCGCAATCGGTTTCTCACAAGAAAGATACCTACTAATTTACGCTGTTCATCAATCCATGGAGTGAATCCAAAAGCTCCGGGACTACTCAGTTGAATGGCTCTACCCTTAGAATCAATGAGGTCGCGCCACTCTCCTAACCCATATCGCCTATTGTCTCCTAAAGGTGTGAAAGCGATCGGAACGCCTCTAGTTTGATCGCGCTGCATCTCTTCAACAGAGGTAGCTGACAGCACTCGCTTGCCGTTGAAGAGTCCATCATTGAGATGCATCTGGAGCAGGTTGGCGTAGTCTTGAGCGGTAGAAGATGCTCCTCCAGCAATCCGAGGGTTCCTCGTATTTCCGTAGCTGGTGTTCGCCATATTGAGAGGAATCTTTATTTTCTCCTCAAATAACTGATTCCAGGACTTCCCGCTGACAACTTCTGCAATGCGGCCCGCTACCTGGAAGGAGACACCTCCATATCTAAACTGAGTACCTGGATCTGACTGAAGTTCAACTTGGGCAATTTGGTCAACACATTCAGCTAAGGTGATTGACTGATTTGCCAAACATCGATGGTTTCCAGGGAGTCCTGACGTGTGAGACAGTAACTGCCTAAGCGTAATGGTTCCCTTTTTACCCGTAAAGTTAGGAAGATATTTGGAAATCGGAGCGTCTAGAGAGAGCTTTCCGCTATCCACAAGGGTCATGATCACCGATGCCGATAGCCATTTCGAGGCAGACGCGATAGGAACAACAGTATCAGTCGTGTAGTTCCCGAAAGCTTTCTGGTAAATTACTCGGTTGTTTCTTCTCACCAGCACGACAGCACCTTGGAAACGATCGCGATTCATGCGATTTTGCACCAAATCCGTCACGGCAGGAAGATCGGATGACGTATTAGTGGGTTGCGGCTGTCCATTCAAACCATCAATACAACCTGTCATTGAGATAAAGGCGAAAGACAGGACTGAAAGCAGGAGAAAGGAGGTTCGACGAAAGACGCGGTTCATGAAGGCTTCTTACTTGTAGCTGGTTTACGATTAGGAAATTTGATTCTGGGGACAGTCCGATAGTTCCCCACTGGATAGACAACGTTCGATAACTATCTCCTCATTCGCTAAGTGGCTATCCCCTGTAACTGGGATAGAGGGTTAGTCTTGCGATGCTCGCATTGTTAACGATTTCACGAATTATTAATTTTCCTTTACCATAACTGTCCTGTTTAAAGTAAGTAGCGGCCAAGTCAATCGAGCTTCTGTTAACATCAATGAACACGTCTGATTGTCTCTTTCCTATTGCTTATACTAGTTATTTAGCCAACGTAGTGTTTTATCATGAATTTAAAAACTACACCAATTTCTCAGGAACTTGGTACTATTATCCTCGGTACCGATGATAGTGATATTTTGAACCTAGATAGACAAGACATTATTGAGTGCTTTAAGTCTTCTAGCTTACTTCTTTTCAGAGGGTTTGAGGTTGATACCGATAAGTTCAAAGCCTTTACAGAACTGTTGAGTACTAATTTTGTCTCTTATGTAGGTGGTGCCTACAGTCGGGAGATGATAAAGGGAGATAAAACTCTCTTATCAGTGACGGGAGGTAAACAGCATTTTTCTGTTCCATTGCATGGCGAAATGTATTATCGCAAGCAAAAGCCAGAAATTCTTTGGTTTTATTGTGCATCTCCTGCCTTGAAAGATGGCGAAACCACGGCTTGTGATGGAATCGCAATCTACAACGAGTTAAGTGATGCGACGCGATCGCTCTTCCAAGACAAACACTTGAAGTATATCCGCACTTATCCCACGGGGGTGTGGCAGAAAATCTATCAAACTGATGATATAAAAACCCTCGAACAACTATGTACTGAGAATGATATGCAATTGCATGTTAATCCCGATTGCTCCGTTACTACAGAATATATAAAATCAGCTATTCAACCTAGCAGATGCGGCAAATACAATGTTTTCATTAATAATATTTTGCCAGTCGTAGAGCAGGAGAGCAAGGGTAGTCAAGCTAGTATCGTGAGATTAGAGGATGACTCAAAAATCCCCGATGAAGTAATTGATGAAATCAAACGTGTTACCGATAGATTAACTCAGTTAGTTTCCTGGCAAAAAGGCGATATTTTGATGGTTGATAACACACGATTAATGCATGGGAGAAGGTCTTTTGCCGACGAGCAAAGAGACATTTATGTCAGGCTCTGTAATGCGGCTTTTTCTTGGTAAATACCTCACTCCCATCCTCCAATATATTCGGTACACCTAAGTTCTACGCCCCTAACCAGACTTCTAGACCCCCATCAGGATTGTCTACATACGTCCAATGGTCATCGATTTGCTTCGCTACGCGTGGCCCAAAAGGGTTGGCCGTACCAACAAAAACACCGTAAGGCGTGGAAACGATATTACGAATCCCGTAGTTATAAGGATTGCCAAAGCCTTGGCGAGTGACGGGCAACCAGTTTTCTCCATCCGAGGAGCGCCATAACTCACAACCCCCTTGATGCTCAACAATTGTTTCCTTCCCCACTTGTCCTAGTACCCGGACGACTCGATCTGGTCTGCCTTGGAGTGAGGTATAGCGTAATATAGTACACCAGTCCATGGTTCCCGCGTAGAGCCAGCCGTCATGGACTCCCATTTTCCAGATATAGCCGCTGAACAGATTATTGAACCCAGCTAACAGACCGCTCAAGGGGCGTTTCCCGTTGCGAATACCCCCAACTACGACGTCCCAAGAGCCATCATGATGGATTCTAATGATTTCAGCTCCCGCAGGTCCAATCTGATTGAGGTGATCGTAACCTCCGTTTTGAATCCCGGTTCCCACATAGAGAGCATCTTGAAAAACCATCATGCTGATAGCCATTTGATTGAGGCTGCCGCGACCGGCACCGTTGCTAATTACGTTAGTCCAATGATAAGGAGGTTCTCCCTCCGCTAAAGTCCGCCAGACTTGAAACCCCGTATTGTTAACAGTTCCAGCATAGAGATAGTCACCGAAGCCTCGCAATTCAAAAATGGTTCGATTGTTCGAGTCTCCAAATCCAGGTTCGCAGACAGCGCGCCATTCTCCTTGAGCGGGATCGCTACTTTCGTAGATGACTGGAACGCCGGAGGTGTTCGGATTTCCACGGCCAGCACCTGTTGGTGCTGTAAACAGCCGCCCTTTGAAGGGAACCAGCAAGCGCAAGCTGTTGATTGGAAGACCGATTAATCCAGGTTTAGATACCGGAACAAAGGTTTTGCCGTCTTCTGAGCGAAGAATGAGTGGTCCAGGACCGCGCGATCGCGCCCAACTACTAGTGTATAAAGCTGGGCGTTCGTCAGATTTTCCCTGGAACGCGACCATACCCCGATAACCGAGTTCGCGGCTAATTTCTTCACCTTCGCTACCCATAATCATCGGAGATTGGAAGACTCTCTCCCAATGATTCAAGGGCGGACTGTAGCGCCAAATTTCTGCTCGTGCTTGCGTCTGTTCAAATTCGGGGGAATAGACCGGGTTAGGACACTCAACCGGCCACACGTCAATTTTGACGTGTTTCATACTGTTACGAATCAAACAAAGATTGGCACGGGTCGTTCCTACATACAGATGGTCTTGGAACCAAGCCATCGAATGAGCATAGGCATTGTTGCGATCGCCAAAACCGTTTTCACAAATTTTACGGAAATGAGTGAGGCGAAGACCGGGCTTCGGCTCTGGAGAAAAAGTCCGCATAAGGATGAAATGAACCCGAACTAATTACTTCAAAAAAATTGAGACATCGCCTTGACTAGAGCGTGGAAGAGCGTCAGATATCAGATACGCTTTGGCCGTTGTCTGGAACTTGAGGTAAGCATCCCAAAAAGCGATACTGGCATTTTGAAGATAGCTTTTGATTAATCGCGTACTCTCTAATTGCACATTGTGTCGCCCTCGACCGATGTTGTTCCCGATCGCCAACCGGGGAAAGGCAGTTCTCGCGATACCGGCGTCGGGGTCAAAGGAAAAGTGATTGGCTCCTTCAATGAGGACATGATATTTATCCCCTAGTGGCATATAATTAAAAGCTTCCCTTCTCCATGAGGGAGGCTTTCCTTCCAAACCTTGGTCTTTAGAACCACTCACTGTCATCACGGGAGCGTGGATTGTCTCCCAGGAGTTCCGAGTTAAACCTTGGCGATCGGTTCCTGGAGGAGATATCGCTAAAAATGCCGAAATTCGCTCATCTGGAAAACTGGCTTTGTCGTCTCCTGGCATCGCGACAGTAGCTCCGGCCAGTAACATCGTGGTATACGCTCCGTAGGAATGACCCGCTACACCAATAAAAGAGCGATCGATTTTTCCTGCGATCTGGGGAACTCGCTCCTCTAATACTGGCAAAGAGTCGATTAAGAACGATATATCTTGGGGGCGTTCTGACCAAACTTCGGGGTCATTAATCAATTCTAGGATGGCTTGAAGACCAATCCGTTTCAAAACTGAGAAGTCACTACCGACATGAGTTGGATGGATACAAATGTATCCATGACTAGCCCAAAAGTTACC
Organism: Allocoleopsis sp.; assembly: GCA_036703375.1. Taxonomy (GTDB): domain Bacteria; phylum Cyanobacteriota; class Cyanobacteriia; order Cyanobacteriales; family Coleofasciculaceae; genus DATNPC01. Next base: position 449 of record DATNPC010000970.1, on the reverse strand, counting down.
CAGGTGAGCAAATGATTCTTTTGAGCCTCCAGTTCCGTGAGAAAAAACGATCGCAGGAAACGATCCTGGCTCTTGAGGGTAGTAAATTTTTATTGGCAACTCGCGATTTCGGCGATCGTCTTTGAGGACGATATCGTCTACCATGCCAACGCTCATGAGTCCCGTGTCAGCTTTTAAGTAGAAGCTCAGTGAAGAATCGTATTCAGACAATGGATTAACCCTCGTTAGCTTCTCTGGCTCGCTCTCGCTCTGTGGATTGACCTATGAGGGAAAGCAAAGCCAGTTCTCTTTTAGTTTCATCTTGTAATGCTTGTAGCCAAGCATACCGATACTCCAGCTCCTCTTTTCGCTGTTTCACCTCTTCTAGACTACTGGAGCCTAGCAGGAGTTCAGGAGTAGTCGTGACTTTAGACCAACTATGGAGATTATCAAGAAAGTCTAGTAGAGTT
>DATNPC010000969.1:0-4295 GCA_036703375.1 Allocoleopsis sp. | reverse complement strand
ACCACAGCATCAGTAACACGATCGCGATTGGTCGTTTCCATTGCCCTGCAGCTCTTTCCAGCCCAGCGACCAGTAAAAGTAAGCATCCCGGCAGAATGAAGATTGTAGCCCGTCCCCAGCCAAACGCGATCGTGAACTTGCCAGCGATCGCATCTGCCGCTAATCCTACTAATAGGGGAAAAATTCCCATAAGAAGCGCGATCGTCAACTGGTTACTAGTCACTGCTTGTTGACGCCACAGAGCGATCGCAGAAACTAAAAGCACGAGTGCTGCCACTCCACCGGCTACAGTGACCCAGATGGATGGGAGTTCTGTAATCCAGTCTCCTAGTAGCAAATGAATGCCTAGAATTTGAACAACATCTTGGACATGACGCCATCCTGTCTCGAACCAGCCAACGGAGGTCGAAAATCGGTTTAAGTCAGCATTATGAAGCTGCTGCCGAGCGCCCCAAATCACCCAAGGCATCGTTAGCATGACACCTGCGCCTAGACGCCATCCATATTGCCACCAACGCGATTTGTCCAAAACTAACACGATCGCAGCTAGAGCCAGGAGCCAGTAGGCAAATAAATAAAACGTCATTAACCCAGCAGAAACTGAAGCAATGAGCAGGAGGCTCCATAAAAGCCTTGAGGATTGTAGAGACGTTACTCTGGTAGCAGAGCTGAGTTGTGAGCGAGACGATTTCTCCTGTAGTTCGTTTTGGGTTCCTCGTTCCTGTTCCACTGTCCTTTCCAGGAAAATCAACTCCAGCAGCGCCCAACCACTGAGAATTGTCCAAAAAACCAGCGGCCCATACATCCGCACGTTGAGAGAGTGAAACAGGTAGTATGGGTTTACAGCTAACAGTGCCGCAAATAAAAGACCACCCTGCTGTCCTAGTAAAATTCGACCTAGACCAAACGCACTAGCGATCGCTCCGATACTCAAACCAACCCCTAAACTTCGCATGGCAGCTTCGCTATTGCCGAATAGCCGCAGCCACAGATGTTGAGTCAGAAAAAACAACGGAGGATGGGGTTCGCCACCCACTATTCCCTTGAGGAGGTTTTTGCCTGTTTCCAGAACATCATGAACTCCACGTTCCACGGGCAAGTTCAGCAAGCTTGTATAGTCAGCTAAGAGGACAGGTGTATCCTTGGGAGTTTGATAAGCAACTTTTTGACCCGTGGCAAGCAGTAGCGACAAAACTTCGTCGTACCAAAATTCCCGGCTGCCTAAATTAATCACTCTCAAGAAAACTGCGATCGCGATGAAGAGCCATAGGATTGAGGAAAACCGAAAAGATAATTTAGAAGTAGGGAAGCTTCGGCTCATCCGATCGTCTCCTTCTCAGACAGGAGAGGAATTGTTCTATGAAGACGGGTACAAAATGTAACTTATACTCTGCACGAGCATAAACTGAGCTTTTGATGGATCTGTCTTCTATCAGCTCTAAGATTTTGGCCCAAAGCTGACTGCTCGCAGTATAACTCTAGGGTTGAGGACAGCGAACTTTGCGAACACAACAGATTCCCCAATTACGTGTCGAACAAATCAGTTTAGTCACATCGGTGGGTTCTCAATCTATCCTGAAAGACATTTCTTTCGAGGTAATGGCGGGTTCGCGCCTTTGCCTGGTTGGCCCATCCGGTGCTGGGAAAAGTTCGCTGGTACGGTTGTTGAACCGCCTAAGCGAGCCGACGAGGGGAGCGATTTATCTAGACGATTTGGATATTCGGAAAATTCCAGTTATCCAACTGCGGCGACAGATTATGCTGGTTCCTCAAGAACCAAAGTTATTGGGGATGACGGTTCGAGAGGCGTTGGCTTACCCGTTGGTCTTGCAGCAACTACCAAAACAAGCGATCGCACAACGAGTAGAAACTACTCGCGAGCAGCTACGCATTCCAGCCGACTGGCTAGAGCGAACGGAGTTACACCTTTCGGTCGGACAACGCCAGCTTGTCGCGATCGCTCGGGCTTTAGTCGCTCAACCCAAAATTTTATTACTCGACGAACCCACTTCTGCCTTGGATGCGGGAACGGCATCTCACGTACTCAGCGTCTTATCTAACTTAGCCGAGACAGACGGGATCTCGATTCTCATGGTCAACCATCAGTTAGATATGGCTCAGTTATTTGGGACGCGGGTGCTGTATTTGCAGGAGGGTCAGTTGCTTCAGGATACACCTGCCGAGCAAATTGACTGGAAACAGTTACGAGCGACCCTAGTTCAAGCAGAAGCTCAAGCAGCTCAGGAGTGGCTTTAACAGTTGCTAGAGGATCGATTCAATACTTCTTTCATTAGGGATAGAAGTTCTCGCATTCCAGAAACAATTCACCCGCTCCCGATCGCTACTCACTGTTCACTGGTCACTGGTCACTGGTCACTGTTCACTGGTCACTGGTCACTGCTCACTGCTCACTGGTCACTGCTCACTGCTCACTGTTAAAGCGATTCCCTAGCCGCCACAGGTCTAATAGAGCCATCAGAGTGATGGTTATGAGCAATTAGCTCTCGTGAGGACGCTGGAGTCTTCTGCCTGAACGCTGGATTGAACCGATAGCCGATGTTGCGAACCGTTTGAATTAAGCTCGGTTGTCGGGGATCGGTTTCAATTTTTTTGCGGAGGGAGAGGACGTGCGTGTCAATGGTGCGCGGATTGTCAATGGCATCAGGCCAAGCACGCCGTAGTAGTTCAGAACGACTCAAGGGTATTCCCTCAGCTTGCGCCAAGACGTAGAGCAAACTAAATTCCTGAGGGGTTAGGTCAATGAACTCTTCTTTAAAGCGGACGCGACGCTGGACTAGATCGATTTTTAGGTCGCCGTAGTCTAGCGAGAGTGGAGCAGCAGTGACGCGGACGCGCCGAATTAGGGCTTCAACTCGTGCCAAAAACTCCTGCATGCCAAATGGCTTTTTCAGGTAATCGTCCGCCCCTGCCTTTAGTCCTTTGACAATATCCCCTTCTGTGGTTCGAGCAGACAGCATTAAGATCAGCGACTGTCGCTGCTGTCCCAGCCAATAGCAAAATTCAATACCGTCCCCATCGGGTAGGTCAGAGTCTAAAATGACCAGAGTGGGTTGACGATGGTAGAACGTTTCTCTCGCCTGATGAATGCTAGCGGATTGGTGCACCCAATAGCCTGCTTGCTGTAAGTGCCAGCCCAGTAGCGATCGCAAATGAGGATTTCCCTCGACAATTTGAATACAAACCGATCCCACGGCAGCTCTCTTCCTTACGTAGCCGGTGGGTTCAGGTTAACAGAGCTAATGTCAAGATTTTGTAACAAAGGCTACTGAGGCAAGTCGGGAGTGTTGTGAATGCTCAAGTAGTAGTACAATAAAATTTATAAAACTTAATATGTGTTGGCTCTTACTTATTTAAGAATTAGCTAACCCATCATCGCTAGCAAGAAATCGTGTGGGTTGAAGGGTTGAAGATACCGAGCCAACCAACATGTCATCAAGGGGTAAAAACGCGAGCGCTAATCCTGACCGATTGGCTTTGACCCGAGTCATCGTATTTTTCCAGGGTGCTTCCTCCGTAAAAATACTGAGTCCTATCAACTGCTTCTCTCGTGAGTCTGAGCTGTATTAAACAGTCTTTCTTCCCCTAGGATAGTAGACTACAGCCCCTGATTTCAGGCACTATGATGGTTAATAGAAGGGTGTAGTTGTTAGTTGTTGATCGACCAGATTGACAGCTTGCTGCTAACAACTTAAAATTCATAATTCAAAATTCAAAATTGTTAAAGTATGCTTCAAGATACTCGAACCATACGCTACTATCAGCAGCTGACTGACTCCTTAGTTTATCTGTGGAATCGGGGTTATCGTTTCGACGAGCTGCGGCTCTACATCGATGGCTATCTTGCTGCGCTGAAACACACGAATGCCCTAGAAGTTTATCTCATCCACCGATTAGAGGACGAAGCGGTTCGATACCTGCGCGACCCCTCTAACTTTGAAGCGGTACCTCTGCCAGAACCGGAGTCGGACTATTACTAGCAGCTCGGTCATCGCTAATTCTTATTAATCAGCAGACAATAATTAGGCGGTTGGCCGATCTCCTTCTGCCTGTTTCTTTTTGCATGACAGTGAGATTACGGATGAAAAAATAAATAATTTTTAAAGATATTAAACATTTATAAAATTATAAGAAAAGCTGAGCGATCGCGAGATAGATTGTCCTCAAAGCGCTCAAAAAGATCGATTGACTCTTTTCTCCCCCTTCCCCTTAAGGAAAGGGGGTTATAGGCTTAGGCGGAAGTCACAACGGCTACCGGACAGTCTGCTTTGCTCAAA
>DATNPC010000968.1:0-16952 GCA_036703375.1 Allocoleopsis sp. | reverse complement strand
CACCAGTTTTCCACAACTACCAAGCTGAACGGGGAAGTCATTTTTGCGATTAGCGACTTATTTGGTGGCAAAGCTGGTTCTCAAGCAGGAAATCCTGACTATCGAAACACTGAAACGGTATTCCAAGACCGGGTACGGCTCAACTTCGACACCAGCTTCACCGGTAAAGACCGCTTGCGGACTCGTCTTCAGGCTGGGAACATCACTGAATTTGGTCCTCTCCGAGGCCCAAGCGGTCCAGGTCTCAACATTACCAGAGAGGGTCGATTTGGCTTCCAAGTTGATAATGGCAACAATGTTGCCATAGAAAAACTCTGGTATCGTTTTCCCATCGCTAACGCTGCTGTAGCTCACGTCTTTGCGAATGGCGGTGTCTTTGATGACTATGTGCCTCTACTCAATGGGCCCCTAGACCCCAGTGGTACCGGGGCTCTATCCCGCTTTGGTCGCTACAGCCCAATTTATAAGCTTCCGGGTCAGAATGCTGGAGCTGGACTGACAATCGGTCCAAAAAGTCCGATCCGTGTAGATTTGGGTTACCTATCCGATACGAATGCCAATCCAGGACAAGATAATGGTATCTTCAACGGGAATTACACCGCTCTCGGTCAGCTGACGTTCCAGCCTAGCAAGCGTTTTTCCATTGCAGGTACCTACGTCCATACCTACAACCGCACTAATCTGGGTACGGGTAATGGTAGTATTGCCTCCCAACTCAGTGTGAACCGTCCTGTGGTAGGTAACTCCTACGGTCTCGAAGCGTCTTTCTCCCTCACTCCGCAATTTATCATCAGCGGTTGGGGTGCCTACACTAAGGGGATTGTCCTGAACACAGGTGATGCTGACATCTGGACCTATGGTGGAACTCTTGCCCTTACTGATATCGGTTCAAAAGGCAGCATTCTTGGCTTTGTCGTAGGTATGGAACCGAAACTGACGGGTAGCGATCGCACCGTTGCTGCGATCAACGGAGGACGTCGAGACGATCCCAACACGGGATTGCACATCGAAGGCTTCTACAAGTTCAACCTGACGAAAAATATTGCCATCACTCCTGGCGTCATCTGGCTGACTTCGCCCGGTCACAATGATGCGAACGACGATATCTATATCGGTACAGTCCGCACAACATTCACGTTCTAGTCAGTTTCTGGCTGAAATTTAGAACCTTAAATGCCCTCATCGAGTTGAGGGCATTTTATTTCGCCAACATCTAGACGCCGAACCAAAGATCGGGTTAAGATTGTAGACTGTGGCTTTTCTTAAACAAAGATGAACGCTCAAGAGATTATTCGCTCAATCGAAGCGGAACAGCTCAAATCAGACTTGCCCATAATTCATGTCGGCGACACCATTCGGGTTGGCGTGCGGATTCGTGAAGGGAACAAAGAACGGATACAGCCTTATGAAGGTACCGTAATTGCCAAGCGCAATGGCGGCATCAACGAAACCATTACAGTCCGGCGAATCTTTCAGGGCGTTGGGGTTGAGCGGGTGTTCCTGGTGCATTCTCCCCGCATTGACAGCATTAAAATCATTCGTCGGGGTAAAGTGCGTCGGGCGAAGCTATACTACCTACGTGGTCGTGTTGGTAAGGCTACTCGCATCCAGCAACGTTTTGACCGTAGCCTCTAGCGTAAAATAGAATCGGATCGGCTTTGTGTTGATGCCCTTCATGCGCTAGACTAAAAAAAGTGAGGGGAAAGCTGAAGTCCCTCCACCCCTTATGTGCGCTCTTAGTTCAGTTGGTAGAACGCAGGTCTCCAAAACCTGATGTCGGGGGTTCAAGTCCTCCAGGGCGCGCTCTAAACTAATCCAATAAAATTAATACAATAGTAGAAGTGCAAGGCTTCGCATCTGCCCGAATCTATTTGGTTCACGAACGCGATCGCAGGAAAGTAAAAAAATTCGGGTAGACTTGTTGTGTAAGTGCTGCGAACGACTAGCTCGGTAGCGCTTCACAGCTATGGCACCAAGAGATTGGGGATCGAGGGTTAGATTTTTTCTAGTCGGTGTCCGGTCTGAGACAATTCTGACTGATCGGTATTATGTCCCTGCATCTACAATCCTTGCATCCCAATATCGCTTGACGGGGGAGATGATTAAGTTGTGACAAAAAAAACTAAAACTGAAGCAGAGATTCAAGATGCTGCGTCCAACTCTGGGTTTAACGCCGTAAAGTTTTTCGATGAAACAAAAGAAGAACTAGGTAAGGTCGTTTGGCCGAGTCGGCAGCAGTTAATCAGCGAATCAGCGGCTGTATTGCTGATGGTAATCCTCAGCGCCACCCTGATTTATTTGGTGGATAACTTCTTTCATTGGGCATCACAACAGGTATTTGGATGAGTTTTGCTACAGACGAGTCACCAGAAGATTCTAATCAACAGCTACAAAACTCCCAAACTGCGCGTTGGTATGCGGTTCAAGTCGCGTCTGGCTGTGAAAAGCGAGTCAAGACAAACTTAGAGCAGCGCGTTCAAACCCTAGATGTGGCTGATCGGATTTTGAGAGTACAGATTCCGCAGACGCCAACTGTCAAAATCCGTAAAGACGGTTCTCGGCAACATTCGGAAGAAAAAGTCTTCCCTGGCTACGTGTTAGTCCAAATGGTGATGGATGATGACACCTGGCAGGTTGTCAAAAACACCCCAAATGTGATTAATTTTGTTGGGGCAGAACAAAAGCGTCGTTACGGACGAGGACGCGGACATGTTAAACCAATGCCGCTAAGTCCTGGAGAAGTGGAGCGAATCTTTAAGCAGGCCCAAGAGCAAGAACCAATTGTCAAAATTGATATGGCATTGGGAGATAAAATTATAGTTCTGTCGGGTCCGTTTAAAGATTTTGAAGGCGAAGTGATTGAAGTGAGCCCCGAAAGGAGCAAACTCAAAGCGCTACTCTCAATTTTCGGACGGGATACGCCAGTGGAGTTGGAGTTCAATCAGGTTCAAAAAACTAGCTAGAAATGGCAAAAAAAGTTGTTGCAATGATTAAGTTGGCTCTCCCGGCAGGGAAAGCCAACCCAGCCCCACCTGTTGGACCTGCATTAGGTCAACATGGGGTGAATATTATGGCGTTCTGTAAAGAGTACAACGCCAGAACCGCCGACCAAGCGGGAATGGTCGTGCCAGTGGAAATTTCGGTTTTTGAGGATCGTAGCTTTACCTTCGTTCTCAAAACCCCACCGGCATCCGTTCTCATTCGCAAGGCAGCAGGCATCGAACGCGGTGCAAGCCAACCCAATAAGCAAAAAGTTGGGACAATTACTCGCGCTCAGTTGCAAGAAATTGCCCAAACCAAAATGCCAGACCTCAATGCCAATGATATTGATGCGGCCATGAAGATTGTGGAAGGCACTGCTCGCAACATGGGTGTAGCGATCGCAGATTAATTAGTAGTTGTTTGTTGTTTGTCAAGAGAAATAGTAAAAACTAGCAACAATGGCAACTAGCGAACGATACCCAGTTCAGTAAACATGATTCGGGGGAGAAGCGGTTGCTTCGTTAGGGACCCCAGGAGATACAGATGGTAAAACGAAAATCGCGTCGATTACAGGAACTAGAAAAAAAGGTCGAAGATCGGCCCTATGAACCCCTAGAAGCGCTCAACCTCTTAAAAGAGACAGCCACGGCTAAATTTCCAGAATCGGCTGAAGCGCATATCCGCTTGGGAATTGACCCGAAATACACTGACCAACAACTGCGGACGACAGTTGCGCTCCCCAAGGGAACAGGTCAAACCGTTCGGGTTGCGGTAATTGCCAGGGGAGAAAAAGTTACTGAAGCCAGTTCTTCTGGAGCTGATATTGTCGGTTCGGAAGATTTGATTACAGAAATCCAAAACGGCATGATGGATTTCGATCTGCTGATTGCCACACCGGACATGATGCCCCAGGTGGCTAAATTGGGTCGTCTTTTGGGACCACGGGGTTTGATGCCTTCTCCCAAAGGCGGAACCGTTACCTTTGACCTAGGTCAAGCCATTCAAGAATTTAAAGCGGGTAAGCTAGAGTTTCGAGCTGACCGTACAGGTATCGTTCATGTTATGTTTGGCAAGGCGGCATTTTCCGCCGAAGACCTGCTAGTGAACCTCAAAGCTTTGCAGGAGACGATCGATCGCAACCGACCGTCAGGAGCAAAGGGTCGCTATTGGCGTAGTATTTATGTATCTGCAACAATGGGACCTTCGATTGAAGTCGAAATTAACACCCTACGTGACTTAAAAGTTGGCGAAGCTGCCTAGGAGTAAGAGTTTAGATTCAACGACAAGCCAAAATCGACCAACTGAATAGGCTTGAGCCAAAGACAGCAGGTGCGATCGCTTAAATATCCTGCCGAGGTCAATGCCCGAGTATCTGCCGTGCCACCGGCATTCTATGTGAGTGGCATGGACTCAAGATGCGAAGCATAACCCCGGCATGGTGTCCGGGGTTTAGTTTTTGGTTGTTAGTGGTTAGTAATTCGCTTGTTAACCGATCGCAACCAAAAAACAACAAAGGAGGTGAGAAAAGGATGGGTAGAACACTCGAAAGCAAACAAGAAGTAGTAGACGGACTCAAGGAAACCTTGAGTGACGCTCAGCTAGCTCTTGTCATTAACTACCAAGGGCTGACTGTTGCCGAAATTACCGATTTACGCAGGCGTCTGCGTCCCACAGGTACCGTTTGCACAGTAACCAAAAACACGTTGATGCGACGTGCGATCGATGGGAATGACAACTGGCAACCCATGACGGAGTTCCTTGCCGGTTCGTCTGCCTTCCTACTGGTCAAAGACGATATCAGCGGCGCAATCAAGGCGTACCAGGACTTCCAGAAAGCTACCAAAAAGACCGAACTTCGCGGTGGTGTCATGGAAGGCCGTGCCTTGGACCAAGCCCAAGTCAAGGCAATTGGCGACCTGCCGTCGAAGGAGCAGTTGATGGGTCAAATTGCTGGTGCAATTAATGCTCTGGCAACCAAAATTGCTGTGGGTATCAACGAAGTGCCTGCTTCGCTGGGTCGCAGCATCAAGGCTGTCTCTGAGAAGGAAGAAGGCGGCGCGTCCAGCGAGACGGCAGCTTAACTCCATCGCCCAAGTCAAGAGAAGCCATACGGCTCAAACCAAGTCCGCTTAGCGGCGAATTAACCAAAAGTTCCAATCAATCAATTCTCAAAGGAGTTTATCCATGTCTGCTGCAACTGATGAAATTTTGGAAAAGCTAAAATCACTGTCCTTGCTCGAAGCTGCTGAGTTGGTGAAGCAAATTGAGGAAGCTTTCGGTGTGAGTGCTGCTGCTCCTGTTGGTGGATTCGCCATGGTCGCTCCTGGTGCTGGTGCTGCTGCCCCAGCAGAAGAAGTCGAAGAGCAAACCGAATTCGATGTCATCCTGGAAGAAGTTCCCGCTGATAAGAAGATTGCGATTCTCAAAGTTGTACGGACGCTAACCGGCTTAGGTCTGAAGGAAGCCAAGGATTTGGTAGAAGCAGCACCCAAACCTGTTAAGGAAGCTGTTGCCAAAGACGCAGCTGAAGATGCGAAGAAGCAACTGGAAGAAGCAGGCGGAAAAGTTACTATCAAGTAAAACGTTTCTATAGTCTTGCAGGTGGGTTAACAGCCCACCTTTTTTGTTCCATTGGCTACGGCGCAATTTAGAAGTGCCTCAACACAGTATTCCCTTTTGAGTACCAATGCCGTTACCGTTGACTTCTAAAGGTAGAAATATCGTCATCACTTCACCCTCTTGAGGGCGCTGCCGTACAATGAGTTTTCCTCCCAAAGCTTGGAACAAATGCTTGGTTACGTTGAGATTCAACGTGAGACTACCCGTCTCTGGCTGGAACATCAAGAGTTGACCGATCGACTTCAAGGTTGTCGCACACGTTGAGTCGGCGGAGTCGGATGAGTTGCCATTCCTGTCCGGATCGGGTTGAGAGTGGAATTGTAACTTGAGCTGGTCTCCAGCAGGCATAACTTGCACCTGAATATGACCGCCCATCGGTAAAGAACGGGTGAAATTTTCGACCAAACCTGTTAGCACCTGATCCAACATCGCCGGATTGCTAACAACGGTTGGTAGGTCTTGAGGTAGGACAACATCTAAGGTGATATTACGCCGCTCGGCTTGCTTTTGCCAGCGAGGGATGCTGTGCTGGAAAATCTGAGCCAGTGACATCGAGGTGAGGTTTACTGGCGCTTGCTTCGCTGCTGTCGTTTCTAGTTCGACTGCCCGGAAAATCAGCTCCATGCGGTTGATTTGCTCGGTGCACTCATGGTCGATAATTTCCAGACGGCGCATCACTTCGGATGGGAGGTCGCGGCGCTTGAGCAACAGTTTAGTTAACGTGCGAATGGTCGTTAGCGGCGTTCGGATTTCGTGGGTCAGTGCTTTGAGCAGTTCTACATCCGGTGTCGCTTCACGCGGATGAGGAAATCTGCTGACCCCTCGCTCCTCGTTTTTCGCCATGGGTTCCCATTGACGACCGTCCTTGATTAAGGTATCGCTCTGAGACTGAGGTTGTCCCGACTGAGTCACTGGGCGGGTCGAAGCGATTGGGATGGTATGGATCGTCTCGACTTGAGGGGGTTCTGGCAGGTTTCTCAATAGCAGGCGACCAAAGTCCATCACGAGCCGATAATCGGGTATCTTGGGTGCAAATTGTTTGAATAAGGTTTCTAGATGCGCCAGTTGATGAGGACTGGTTAGCAAGATGCGAGGGCGAAGTGATTCCCACGCTTGTTGAATGTCCTCTGGGTCGAAGGAAAACCGAAAAGCAGGAACGTTATTAGGGTCTTCAGAGAAGACCATGACTAAATTAAAGTGACTTGTTAAAACCAGACAAAACTGTTCCTCTGCCAAGGGGTCTCCTGGGAACAGAGGCAGTTCGTATGCCGCATTTGCCATCTGCGAACAGTGCTGGTGTTCAGCAGGAGGCAGTTGGAAGGGCATCCAAGCCAGGGCATTAAATTTATCGCTGGTAAAAATCCCAGTTTGGAAATGGCAAACCAAATCCGGGTGGCTCAAGACTGGCACTGGACCGGCTAAGACCAAGCCTTGCTGCGACGACTCCGTGCAACGATCGCGATCGGATGCCGAGGTTGAGAAGGTGTGTCGGAGTAATTGTTCTAACGTTGCGATCGCGCTTTTCCACTCCCGTTGCGCTTTCGCTGCGGCTAAACCGTGTTGGATAACTCCATACTCCGTTTTCCGATAACTCGTAGTACCTCGGTTTCCATTGTCTGACATCGATGCCAGCTCTATCTGAGGTGCCACCTCATTATCCAACCCAATCGGTTCGCTTCGGGCTAAGACTTCACCTAAGCTTGGTAACAACCACTTTTGCACCACGATCTATCCCCATCCCCATGCACAGCCAGTATAGTATCTGCAAATATCTATTCTTCTGCTTACGAGGATACTGATATTATTCATCTTTCTGAGATCGTAGAACCGAACTTATCAGTCGCAATTGCCGTTGATAGCTAGAAATTTCCTCATCATTTGGTGAGAACCGATGCAACCCGCTGCATCATCTCCAGTCCAATCTCTCGATCGCGAGTGCCATGTTTGAGCCGTGAGAGTGTCAACGCATATCGTAACCGAATAAATTCGGATTGACCTCACCTAACTTGAGATCGGCTAAACCATATTCAGCCCAACGCCTTTCGACCATTGCCGCCACATCTGGGTCAGACTCTAGCGCTGCGCCCCATTCATGCTCGGTTTCTGGCGGAATTTTTGTTGTTGCATCAATCCCCATACGTCCCCCCAAGCCAATCTTTTCACTGGCAAAGTCTAAACTATCAAACGGTGTATTGGGCAGAATAAAGACATCTCGTGTCGGGTCTACTTTGGAACTAATTGCCCACACCACTTGCCGGGGATCGCGAATGTTAATGTCTTTATCGACGACAATCACAAACTTGGTGTAGGTAAATTGTGGCAACGCACTCCAGAAGGCCAATGCGGCACGTCGAGCTTGACCCGGATACGCTTTATCAATCGAGATGATCGCCGCTTTGTAGCTCAGGGCTTCCATCGGCAGGAAAAAATCGACGATTTCCGAGACTTGCTGCCGCAGGATAGGAGTGTAGATCCGATTGAGAGCGATCGCCATCATCGCCTCTTCTTTCGGCGGACGACCGCTAAATGTAGTCAGGTAAATCGGGTCTTTACGATGCGTCATGCAGTGGAAGCGAATCAGCGGCGAATCTTCTACACCCCCGTAATAGCCCATGTGGTCGCCAAAAGGGCCATCGGGTAGCATTTCCCCTGGAGTAATCGTGCCCTCTAGGACAAACTCCGAATCGGCGGGCACTTCCAAATCTACTGTCTTACACTTCGCTAATTGAACGCCAGAACCCCCGTAAAGTCCGGCGAACAGCCATTCTGATAGTTCTACAGGAATGGGCGTTGCCGCCGCCATAATAATCAGGGGGTCAACGCCGAGAGCGATCGCAATTTCTAATTTCTTCCCGCGTTCTGCTGCCTTCCGCAGATGTCGCGCCCCACCTCGCACTGAAAGCCAATGGACGGTCATCGTATTGTGCGATTGCAGTTGCAGCCGATAAACGCCAACATTCGGCGTCCCGGTTTCACAATCTTTAGTAATCACGAGCCCCAGCGTGATAATCTTCCCCGCATCATCGGGATAGGGGCGAATCAGTGGGATTTGATTCAAATCCAGAGCATCGCCTTCAAGCACGACTTGCTGGCAGGCGGGGAAAAAGTCACGTCCCGGTTTTGCCTTGAGGACATCAAACAAAACTTTGCCAAACTCTACAGCTTGGGAAATTTTCTTGGGTGGCTTCGGTTGTTGCAGCATTCCCAGCTTTTGACCCAGAGTTTCCAACTCCTGCGGATGCTCCCGGTTCATCGCCCAACAAACCCGTTCTTCGGTTCCCAACAGGTTAATCGCTACCGGAAAGGATGACCCTTTAACATTTTCAAACAGTAGTGCTGGGCCCCCCGCTTGCAGCATCCGGTTGGATATCTCAGCAATTTCTAAATCTGGGTCAACCAAAGCTTTGATTCGCCGTAACTGCCCTCGCTCTTCTAGGAGTTTGATAAATCCCCGCAGGTCTCTTGCCATGATACAAATAAGTTAAGAGATATTAAGCATCTCTTCTTATTATGCTGGGAAGCGATCGCGTCTTTCGTGGTGAATCACCTTTTCAGTCACCAGTGGCTAGTGCAGCGTGGCAGAAATAACTATCCAGTTGAAAAAGGTTAAAAAGCTTACCATACACGGCTTGGAAGGTTAGCCGAGCTGACAACGAAAAATTAAGCATTGGAGACAATTCTGCGATCGCCCAAAGCCCTATTCTGTGGATTAACTTTCCAAGTCGTGTACTATACAAGCTTTCTTGCCTTGGAGCCTTCTGCCTCCTAACTTCTGCCTTCTTGCACTAGTGAATCATCAAAACATGAATGCTGAGCTACTCGGAACCTTCAACTATCGTGTAATGACCCATAGCCAGCTAAGTTTAACTTGGTTAAGCGAATGGCTTTCAGCCAGTCTCTCGCTGTCGCAGCGATTAGGTTGTAGTGGTTCCAGTGAACGACGAACGAGTTCTACTCTGGATATGTACCTGAAATAAGCGCAGACCATGCTCTCCAATCACCGTTAGTTTCCGTGCCTGAGTTTGGCTATCGTTAGCGTGAACGATGGCGCGGAACGTGCGAAGACCATGCGCTCCTAATACCTGGCTAAAGTTTCGCAGTTCTGCTTCACCCATTTCAAGTACGATGCAGTCTGACTTTTCGGTCGTCGTCAACTCAGCGGTGGACGGTAAACAGCGAGCCTCTAATACCGTTGTCAGGTAAGCGTTTAGACACTTTGCTTCTTCATCGTCTAGCTTTACGCTGTTGAGCCGATGAATCAATCGATTTTGCTCAGAGAGTGCAGGGATAGAATTGAGTCGAGCGTTAGATTGCCTGAGATGAAGGAAGCAAAGTAGCTGATCCCAAAAGCTCTGAACGTACATAAAAAATGTGTTGAATCTGGTTTAGCTGCCCATCCATCCTAAGCACGCAGTCTTAGCCATCCTCTCTTCTAAAAGTTATAATTCTTTCTCTGCTTTTGGGGAGATGCCGTAACCAATGTAAAAAAGGTAACACGCCTTGTTGTATTTGTTAACGGTGTTCAGTAAACCGTAACCCGCGAGCAGTTTGTCACTTCTAGAAGCTGGGCTATAATTGAGTCGAGATAATTGCACACTCTCATCGATGCCAACTTTACCCAGTTGGGTTCATAAGATAAGTTGGAAGTGCAAATCATATCGCTGATGGTCGTTTGATACTAACCCGGAAGTGAAATTTTTATGCTTTTCCCAAGGCGAGAGCTTTCGCCTGAATCCGACAGAATTATCCTATTAACACCTCAGTTACACCGCATTCAGGTATGGCAAATCGGGATGTACAAGCTTTATTAGCGTGAGTAGCTAGAGAGCTTGTAACTGATGTAAAGCTGAAATTGAAGCACAGTCCCTGGAGGGCTGTCTTGGCATGCGAGGTTTTTGTCAATTCAACTGACATCTCGTTCCAGTGCCTCGTCGAGTCTTTCGAGATTGAACAACGCTCATCTTTTACATCAGTCTTTTTCTACCGTTCATGTAATACCTAACCTGAATGTAAACAGTCCCCAAAATGGACTGACAATTTTCTATGACTACTTTAATAACACGCCCCTCTATTAATGGGGCTAATCACCATGCTGTAGCGCTTGCCCAGCAGAAGGCGTCAGCTGCCAATCTGTTTACAGAGATTACTGATTTAGTGACGCTAAATGAGGCAACGGGTCAGATCGATGAGGATAGTTTAGCTTGCGATCTGCAAGGACTCTTCAACTCGGTCAATGGAGATAAAATCTGCGATCTGCATATATGGAAAGATCTGGGAGATAAACTCCTCGGTTTTGGACAATTGACATGCGATCGCAATGAAAACATGGATTGTTCTCTGTGGTTTGACGTTCACCCAAGTCGGCAAGCTAGCACTCTAGAGAGCGAAATCTTGCAATGGGGTGAACGGCAAATACGTGAGGTGGGACAAAACTTTTCCCTGCCAATGCGACTTCAAACACGCGTCCGTAGCGATAAGCTGCTCCGCCGAATGCGATTGGAAAAACGAGGATTTGTGAGCGAGCGTTGTTTTTTGACGATGGCTCGTTCCTTGGATCGATCCTGTTGTTCCTTCTCGCTGCCAGAAGGTTTTAGGGTGCGATCGCTGTACGATCGAGGATACTTGGCTCCAATCCCTGGAAATAAGCTCAAGGCTTGGGTCGAACTCTTCAATGAATCCTTTGTCGATCACTGGAATCACCATAACTTAACCGTAGCGGCAGCGAAGCACTGGTTTAGCAATCCGCATTACAAACCAGAACTGAACTTAGTGGTTGTGGCACCAGATGGTACCTTAGCAGCCTTCTGTGTCGGCTACCTCAATCGGGAAGAGAATGCTCGGACTGGGCGCAATGAGGGCTGGATACAGCTCTTAGGAACGCGGCGTAGCTTTCGCAGGCTAGGACTAGGACGAGCGATTTTACTAGCAGCGATGCGACGGTTCCAGGCTTTGGGCATAGAGCAAGTCAAACTCGCTGTTGATGCCCAGAGTCTGACTAGTGCGACGCAACTCTACGAATCGGTTGGCTTTTACTCAACTAGTAAGTGGTTAACTTATGTGAAGGATATTCAGCCTTGATGTACTGCTTGAGCTGAAGTCGAGAGGATTCTCAACCTGCACTGTGGAGTGCGATGTTGTAGCTTTAGTGGAAGAACGTTACAACTTCATATAGCGGTTCTCCGTTACATGGACTACAGAGTAAGGGTTCTCGCATGGGAGAACCCTTATAAACCGTCTGTGCTCATTGGAGAACCGCTCTATAACAACGCAAATGAGAGTGAATCAACGATGCTGGAACTCAATCCATCTGAATTAGACGTTTATCAAGGCCAGTTCGGCGAATTTACCATTACAAAAAGCGATCGCACTGGCGTCATTGTCTACCGCAGCAGTTTATTGGTGGCGGCATTCAGCTTTGCCATCGGTACGGGATTAGTGTTATCCCAAGGTAGTACCCCGACAGTTTTGACAGCCGTTACTATTCTTTATGCTGTGTTTTGGGTCGCACTAGGGGTTAGCCTAGCCACCATCCATATCTATCTAGCTCCCTTGCACCGTCTCCTCCAACTGTTTTGGGGTATTGGTGGTATTGCATCCATTGGGTTAGCGCTGGTTGGCCATGAACCTCTTGCCCTATTCATCTACAACCACTCAACAGCAATTTTAGGGATTGGTTTTACCTTCGCAGCTTTGACAGGGATTTATTTCAAGGAAGCCTTTTGTTTCAATCGGCTGGAAACGAAGATTCTGACACCGCTCGTGCCAATCCTGTTGCTGGGACATCTTACCAGTATCTTGCCGATGTACTGGGAACAGGTTTTACTGGGACTATGGGCTGCTTTATTTGTGGTATTTGCCCTACGGAAGGTGACGCAAGAAATTCCGTCTGATATTGGGGATAAGTCTGTGTTTGCCTATCTCAAAGAAAAACGTGCTGCTCATTCATAGATTCAGCGGGGGGAGTTATGAGCTTGCCGAAAAAAGTAGCGATTGTTACAGGAGGCGGACAAGGAATTGGAAAAGCGATCGCTAAACGATTTTTGGAAGATGGGCTAAATGTTGTCATTGCTGAAATTGATGAAGAAGCCGGAAAAGAAACGGAGAGGGAATTGAGTGCTGTTGGTTCTATCCGGTTTATTCCCACTGATATTTCAGAAGAAGCATCTGTCAAAAATTTAGTTAAAGAAACAGATAAACAATTTAATAGAATCGACATACTAGTTAATAATGCAGCGCGAGCCGATCCAGAAAATTCCCCGATTGAAGATTTAAGCCTAGAATATTGGAATAAGATAATTGCTATTAATTTGACTGGGACTTTTTTATGTGCTAAACATTCTGTCTCTTATCTTAAAATTAATCAAGGCACAATTATCAATATTGCCTCGACAAGAGCATTGATGTCAGAACCCCACACGGAAGCTTATTCAGCGACAAAAGGGGCGATTGTAGCATTAACTCATGCTCTAGCAATTAGTCTAGGACCAGATATTCGAGTCAATTGTATTAGTCCAGGGTGGATAGACGTCAGCGACTGGCAAAAGCAAGCCACTAGACAGCAATCTGAACTGACAGAACAAGACCATCAACAACATCCCGTTGGCAGGGTTGGAAAACCTGAAGATGTTGCTTCTTTAGTTGCTTATTTAGTCTCTCCTGAAGCAGCTTTTATTACTGGTGCAAACTATGTCATTGATGGCGGGATGACCAGAAAAATGATTTATCTATAAATCTAATAGATCGCCGATTTCTGGAATTTGTTTCTGCCAATTTGAGAAGCGATCGCACGAGTGCGATCGCAGATATGAGATAAAACTGAGTTTCTTTAATTTCAGCAATTTTACACAATTGATATCTAGAAATCAATTCTAGATAATTGTTTTAATAAGTAGATTTGCTTGTCAATCGCTAAGTTTACAGACCGCCATAAATTAGAGAGTTTGCAAACCAAATATCTTAATTACTGAGAGAAAAATTAAGTTGCTTCTCTTCAGTAGATTGAGAAAAATCATAGCGACGAAACTCGATTACAGGCAGTGCAACTTCAATACAAATCATTCAAAAATTGTCATGGGAATTTTAATTGCCACGAGTTGTCTTTTAGCTGGGCTTTCCCGCACAACGCTACCGACTCCCACGTTATCGCTCTCAAACGGAGTCCAAAACCCTTTTGTATTCTCTGCCAACCCCTTAAAATTACCATCGGAATCCTTTGAGGTATTTCCACCTCCTTTGGGAGAAATCATTGAAAATCAGTGCCGAAATGTTCCTGATGGGGTGGGAATTCCAGCTTTTCAACCAGGAATCTCAAAACAAGATGTTCTTCGCATATTAGGTGTCCCTACTGGAACGTCACGAGGCTACTGGCCCAATACGCGTGCTGTATTTTATGAATTAATTCCCGAACAAGTAAGCTTGGGCTTTCTGTTTGACAGAGCCTCCGAACGTATCCGACAAACAGAAGCATCGTTTACGGCTGAAGTAGACGAACAAACTGTGTCTTTAACATTAAATGGAATGTTAGGCTGCAAGCTTAACGAGCAAATCAAACAAGGGTTACAGAAAGTGCGACAGGGAGAATACCAAAAGTACTTTTTTAGGCTAGATTCTCTCAAGGGTATAATCGAACGACAAAAAAGCGATCGCCTTTATATCGGAATCTGGGAAGCCGACCTACACTAGAAGGGAGGAAAGACAATATCCTCGACGCGATCGAGTAATATTCTAAAAACAACATTATTCCTAGAAGTTCCCGATTGTGCGTGCAACTGCCCGAAAAAAAAAGTGGGTGCTGGCGTTTCAGGCATGCTTAATTACTCTCGCCTGTATTGCTATT
This sequence comes from Allocoleopsis sp., assembly GCA_036703375.1. Classification (GTDB taxonomy): domain Bacteria; phylum Cyanobacteriota; class Cyanobacteriia; order Cyanobacteriales; family Coleofasciculaceae; genus DATNPC01. The sequence goes on along the minus strand of DATNPC010000968.1, from coordinate 2,515 downwards.
TTAATGGTTTTACTACTAACCCACATTCACTCTTTTCTCGCTCCTAGTAATCCAATTCAAGCAGATGCCTTAGTTGTTGAAGGCTGGATGCCAGACTATGCTCTCAAAGAGTCAATGACAGAGTTTCATCGAGGAGGTTACCAAAAACTCATTACAACAGGTTCACCCTTAGAGCAAGGTTTCTATCTAGCCCAATACAATAATTTCGCCGAACTGGCAGCCGCGACGCTGATTGAGTTGGGTTTCGATCGCAATAAGTTAGTGGCTGTTCCTACTCCGAACGCGATTAAAAACCGAACGGCTGCCTCTGCTGTTGCTCTACGACAATGGATAGATAGCTCAAACTTGCAAATCGGTGCAATTAATCTGTTTACCTTTGATGTCCATTCTCGCAGAAGTTGGTTAATTTTTAAGCAAGCCCTAGCTCCGAAAATCACAGTTGGCGTGATTGCAGTAGAACCACAAAGTTACAATCCCAAACAGTGGTGGATTTCTAGTGAAGGAGTGCGATCGGTAATTGGTGAAACAATAGCGTATATTTACGCTCGTTTTGTCGATTGGAGAGATTGACAGTAAAGTTTTTACTGTCAATTGGCATCAGATATCTTCTGCTGCTCTATTCTCTATTGCTCTCCAATCGCTCACTGAAAGCACTTAAGTCAATTTCTTGGGAATCCATTTGACCAGATTGGGAAGATTCTTATCCCAGAGAACGCACGCTCGCTGTTCTGCACAAATGTTTTCTGTCAGGTGACGGAGATGTGTCGCTGATAAAACAGATCTGTGGCAAAAATATGGATGCAAGGGGCGGCGACTGAAGTAGGTAAAAAAGATTGCAAAGCGATTCGACTGGGTTGGTGGCTTACCGCGATGGTAATGTCGAGCCGTATCCGCAAAAATGACAGTACCTGCTGGTCCGGTACAAGTTTTAATGCAATCGGATGTGGAATGAGAGGACAAAGTTCTCGGCGTTTTGTCGTACAAAGATGTATCTTTATCTTTGTCTAAATTGCCTATTTGTGAATTAGTGTCTGACTGCATGAATTGGAAGGGCCCCCCATTCTCATCCACATCATTGAGGTAAACACAGATTCTCACCATGTGCCGATCTTCTACGTCTCTGTGCCAAGTTCTCACCCCATGTTCTGTTCCATCAGCAATGCTTAAAGTAAACAAAATGCCATCATAAGCTACTGGAACACCGAGATATCGTTCGGCGATTTTCAACAAGCGCTCGTCGAGTCCCCAATAAAAGAGTTCTGGGTAACTCATGAGCAAGTCTGCGGTTGCATAAATTGTAGAACTATTCTGATTAACGGGGAGCGAAGCAATCTCCTTAAGTCTCTCCTTAATTTTGGTAGCTGCTTTGAAAATGTTAGCTGTATTAGGAATAGCGAGAGATTCCAGAGAAGTTATGCAAATCCCCGATCGCACTAACTCATCAACGATTTTTGCATCCATATCATTGAGAGTCGGTAATGCACTTTCATGTTCTCTAAGTGCTTTGAGATATCGCGGATAGAGGATATTTTCCTCAATAAACGGTAGGTTGGACAAATATCCTGCGATTTGTGCAGGTACTGAGGCAAGCCGTTTCAGCTCCCATGTTATCCTTCTCTTCAGTTTGATACGTATAGCTGCGATCTTTTCTAGGAGTTCTGTGCTCCGATTAGATCGCGAAAGCAGGCTTTGGCTAAGATTCATACTGTTGGGTTTCTGATAATTCATGACTAGTCAGCTCACTGTTTGATAGTTTTGAGGACTGATAGCAAAGTTGCGACCAAAACAGAACCTTTAAATTCCAGGCGATCGAGAGTAATACCCAGTTGAAATGTGTAGTGGATAGGTAAGTTTTGCAAAGCCTTGTTCTGAGCCTAAAATGTATAGGCGAAGCAGTCTTGAATAGAACAGACGCTCGAAGTTCTACTCTCTTGAGCTATGCAATGCTGTTTAGGTTTGCAATTCCGATTTAGATAGTTGAAAAACTCCATTAACATCTAAAAGTAGATATCCAAAGCTCACATCACTACTTTTAGAAGTTTTCGTTACAGGCGAATCATCTGAGAAAATTAGTCTTCCAAGGAAACAAAAGCGGATCGAAGTAAGCAGAGAGGCGCAATTAAACCTAAAACTTGCAGGGGTGGAGAAGTCTGTTTCTTCAAGAAACTCGACTTCTTGGTGTGGGGTTTATTTACGCCCACTTGCTTACTAATGTTGAAATTATCAAGCATTATCTCACCAGCTAATTTTTAGTCAACTATCGATTCCCTGATTTAAAAGTACATCTCAATCTTATAGATGCATAGGGATAGATATGACCAAGGTGCTGTCCGGTTTATCAGCTTTTGCCGTTGACAAAAAGTCAGTCAATTAAGCGGAAACTACCTATCTTACTGAAGTTTTTAGGTAGTTTTTACTAACTTAGTTGAAACCATACATTTATATTAATCAATATTTCTAAAAGGTGCAATAACTGATACTAAGCCTTTAGGAGTATTTTTAAAACAATTATTAA
>DATNPC010000967.1:0-10586 GCA_036703375.1 Allocoleopsis sp. | reverse complement strand
GTCGAATAGACAGAAGGCCGCTCGTTCCTTAACTGGAATTGCTGGAATCGTGGCTATTGCCACGTTGATTAGTAAGATTTTTGGATTAGTGCGTCAGCAAGCGATCGCGGCTGCGTTTGGTGTCGGGCCAGCGGTTGATGCCTACAGTTACGCTTATGTCGTCCCTGGCTTTTTGTTGGTCTTGCTGGGGGGAATCAATGGGCCATTTCACAGCGCGATCGTCAGCGTGCTTGCCAAGCGCGATAAATCGGAAGCTGCACCCATCGTCGAAACGATCACAACCTTGGTGGGAGTGCTGTTACTCCTAGTCACTGTTGTTTTGATTGTGTTTGCAGGATTCTTCATCGACTTGGTAGGACCCGGATTGAGTCATCAAGTGCGAGCGATCGCAATTCAACAACTTCAGATTATGGCACCGATGGCCGTCCTAGCGGGTCTGATCGGCATTGGTTTTGGTACCCTCAACGCCGCTGATATGTACTGGCTGCCCTCAGTCAGTCCCTTATTCTCCAGTATTACCCTGATCGGTGGACTGTTCGTTTTAGCGTTCTACCTGGGTGACCAAATCAACGCCCCGAAGTACATCATGCTGGGCGGTATGGTGTTAGCTTGGGGTACCTTAAGCGGCGCACTCTTGCAGTGGCTAGTGCAATTAGCCGCCCAGTGGCGTGCAGGTTTAGGGACGTTACGTCTGCGATTTAACTGGAAACAGCCTGGAGTCAGCGACGTGCTGAAGGTGATGGGGCCAGCTACCTTATCCTCTGGGATGTTGCAAATCAATGTCTACACGGACTTATTTTTTGCCTCTACCATTCCCCAAGCAGCAGCAGCGATGAACTACGCAGGGTTACTCGTTCAGACTCCACTGGGAATTATTTCCAATGTCATTTTAGTCCCCCTGCTTCCGGTATTTTCTCGACTGGCTGCTCCCGAAAACTGGCCGGAACTCAAGGTCCGAATTCGTCAGGGATTGCTGCTTACAGCTCTAACTATGCTGCCCCTCAGTGCCTTGATGATCGCTCTAGCTATTCCAATTGTCAAAGTCATTTATCAACGTGGCGCTTTCCAAAACCAAGCCTCCCAACTGGTGGCCTCCTTGCTGGTTGTTTACGGTTTGGGGATGTTTGTCTACTTGGCGCGTGATGTCTTAGTGCGTGTCTTTTACGCCTTGGGAGATGGCGAGACACCCTTTCGTATCAGTATTTTCAATATCTTTCTCAACGGTTTGCTCGACTATTTTCTCGTCAAGCCATTAGGTGCGCCCGGTCTTGTCTTGGCAACCGTAAGCGTCAACTTAACCTCAACAATAGCGCTGCTTTGGTTTTTGAATCGCAAAATTAATGGTTTACCTTGGAGAGAATGGGGTCTGCCTTTTTTAGGTTTAGCTGTTGGCAGTGCCGTGGCTGGGTTAGCCAGTTGGGGCGTTAGTTGGGGCTTTGAGCAGGTTTGGAATGCTCAAGGACTGTTAGTCCATCTACTACAATTTTGCTTAGCTGGCATGGTCGGTCTAGGTATCTTTGCACTGTTTGTGACACGGCTCAATTTGCCAGAGGTCGATATTTTTGTTTCGCGAATTCGTCAGAAGTTCGGTAGATAAGCTGTTAGTGGTTAGTAGTTAGTAGTTAACTGTCTACTAACTCCTCTTCTGGAATAGTTTATTTTTTCAAACTCTCGCAATGATTTTGCTGTAGGGGCGCACGGTCTTAGCCCCTACAAAAGTTGGCAGAGAGAGAATTCCTCCATTACCGTTTAGGTGCAGTATTCTCCGTTTTTGGTGGCGATGCGGCACCAGAACGGGGTGCTGTAGCATTACTGGGTGCAGCACTATTTGTTTTGGGAGAAACCGTAGCACCAGAACGGGGTGCTGTGGTATTACCGGGCGCAGCACTATTCGTTTGGGGAGAAACCGTACCACCAGGACTCGGCACGGTTGCACCACCCGGATAACCAGGTAATTGACCGGGTACTCCTTGGGGAATGTTGGGGGTAGTTCCGGGCAATCCTGGTTGCAACTGCTGTCCGGGATTCACTGGTACTTGCGGCTGGGCGGGATTTACGGAGTTGGGGAGATTGGGCGTACCCGTACCATAAGGATTTGCTCCTGGGTAGGGCGTGTAGCCAGGAACACCAGTTGGCGCTGGCGGCGGCAGTGTCGGTTCCGATTCTTTGGTCGAGCTACCATCTCCTGGTAACGTGGCTAGCGCTACGCGATCGCCTCCCACTTCTCGCAACAAATCCAAAACTTGTACGACGTCGTTGTAACTAGAATTGGTGGACGCATACAGTGCCATTACCCCATTCGGGTTCTGTTTGCGATAGGTTTGCAGTCTTTGCAAAAATTCCTTTTTCGTCGCAACAGGCTGTTGTTCTACGTAAACTTGACCGAGTTCGTTGAGACTGACGACCAACAGTTCCCGTCCTTGTGCTGTTCCAGTACCAGCCTTAGGCAAATCGACACTAATTGCCTGCTGACGAGAAAAACTCACTGCCGCCAGGATGAAAAATATCAAAATACAAAAAAAGACATCAATCAAAGGGATGAGTTCAACCCGGACTTCTTCAACTGGATGCTCCATCTGAAACCTCAGAGGCCGAGGGGCTGACAGAGCAGTCGTTGAACTAACTTTTTTGTCCATAAACCTCAACTAATAGGTCGGTTCTGCCATACTAACGACTTGCATCTCGCTTCAGACACAGACATGCGATTTTATTTTTCGGTGAATTCAGAAACTTCTGTATTATTCTCTTTCAGAGTGCGATCGCGATGAGTATCGGTGTCCTTGCCCTGTATCCAATCTTGTCGGTAGAGCAATTCCATCTCGCTCCCGACTTTGCGGAAAATTTTTACCTGGTTATACCAAAGCGCTTGAAAGAAGCGGTAGAAAGCTAGACTGACGATTGCAACAATCATCCCTGTCGCCGTACTAATCAGCGATTCCGCAATGCCCAGCGTCACCCCAGCCGTTGAAGCTGTGCCGAGATCGCTAATGCGAATTGAACCTAACGAGCGGATTAACCCCAAAACTGTACCTAGCAATCCCAATAACGGTGCTAGAGCAACTACAGCTTCTAGTAGTTTATCTCCCCGGCGCATCGATGCCAGCTCATCATCAGCAGCCGACTCTAGCGCCAGTCGGAACAATTCTGGGTCAGGATTCTTCAGCCGTAAAGGAGCATAGAGATAGCGTCCGATGGGCTGTCGCCGTGCCTCAAGAGCTAGCTCTCTAGCAGAGTACCAGTCGCGAGTGGCCGCATCTAACACGCGATTGACCGTCTCTCTTTCCCGGAATGAAAGGCTTGTCCAAAACCAAATACGCTCCAAGATTGTGCCTAAAGCGAGGATCGATAAGACCAACAGTGGCCACATCGCTGGCCCGCCTTTTTGAATGATTTCCCTTATATCCACAGTTTGTTCTTACCTCCCTTGATTGCCAAGCACCAATTATTCCTCATCAAGCACAAGCCATTCCAATTCTAGGGTTTTGAGCCGCTAGCAACGAAAAATAATGTCATTTTCTCTTGCCAGTGCATGTGTGCGGGAAAGCGAGAGTGGCAATTTGACGAGCGTCATAGTTTAGCCATACTGAATGTTCAAGAAAAGCTACAGACTGAGCGGTTATGCGTTGGCGCGATCGCGAATGCGATCGAACGGTACAGCCGCCCCTCTCCTTCACTCAATGCCTCATCAGTCAGTCATTCATTCTCCCAGATTGGGGAACTCATATCTTGCACTACTGTCAACAATCTTGCCTATGTAGGGTGGGCATTGCCGAATAGAACTTGAAAACTTGATTCTCTGGTTGGTCAGCAATGCCCACCCTACGATTATTGAGAAAGGTGCAAGATATCACGGAAGCTCCAGAGACGCCAATCGTGACAATCTCTCTCTTATGACGGTTGGCTGCTCGCGCTCTCTCACCTTATTAATAGCAACCAATACGCTCTAACTCGACAAAACTAGGGTGGTTATCCACACCGGAAGTTTTTGTGAGGATTTGGCAGGATTAATAATAGATAGAGGGCAGGTACATGAATAATTTTTCTATTCAATCGATTTACAACTGGTATCGCAACACCATCCGCAATCCGAAGTACCGTTGGTGGATGGTTTTAGGGACACTACTCTACATTTTTAGCCCCTTTGATATTGCCCCAGACTTCATTCCAGTCATTGGGCAGATTGATGATGTTTTAGTGTTAACGATTCTCGTTTCCGAGGTTTCTCAATTACTCATTGAGGGAGTTAAGGCTCGCAAAGGTCAAGACGTTGTTTCTAATACTGAAACTAGCACTGAAAAGACGGTTGATGTCGATGCTGTATCAGTTAAGTAACGCGTTGACTCAATAATTTTTTTTTTAACATTAACCTCACTGCTGTAATAGTTTAACTTGCCTAAACTATTGCTCAGTGGGGATATTTTTATAGAGCATTAGACCTGGAGTGGTTCACCGAATATCTTAAAATAACGTAAAATTAAGCGAGCAACTCATATGAAAACCAAGGGAATCCATCACGTCGCTATCATTTGCTCAGATTATGAGAAGTCAAAAAAGTTTTATGTCGATATTTTAGGGTTTTCGATTATCGAAGAAACGTTTAGAGAAGCTCGAAATTCTTATAAACTAGATTTGAGAGTTGGTAGCCATGATGCCATCGAGCTTTTTTCATTTCCTAACCCTCCAGAAAGACCTAGTAAGCCGGAAGCTCGTGGTTTAAGACATTTAGCATTTGCTGTCGATGACATTTATGAATCTGTTGCCGATCTCAAATCCCAGAATGTAGAAGTGGAACCGATCCGGATTGATGAAATAACAGGTAAGGCTTTTACCTTTTTTAAAGATCCAGATGGTTTACCCTTAGAAATTTATGAAAGCTAATGCAGTTGACTTAAGCAATTATGCGACGATAACGCGCTTGTACTCCCATGTGAATGCCGTAGGCAACTAGTCCTAGCGCAACAATCCCCAGCAGCCAAGGCCCATAATGCTGTTGTGCTAAGGCTTGTAATGCCCCGTCCAGCCCTCGCGCTTGGTTGGGGTCAGATTTGCGTGCTGCCTGGAGTAGGAAGAAACCAATCATGGCAAAAACAATACCTCGTGCTGCTTCGCCAAATCGACCAATGCGCGTTGCCCAAGTTTCTTCGGTAGGACTCATTTCGCGCAACTTCATCTCTTTGCGGAATTTAGCTTTATAAGCTCTATACAGTTGATAGAAACCAAAACCAACGATGAATGCCCCAATCAGACCAACTAACCATTGACCGAAGGGCTGTGCAAGCAGGCGTGCAGTCCAATCTTGCTGCGAACTGCTACTGCTACGACCACCACCTGAACCTACGATCAACCGAATTGCGCTCCAGGCTAAACCGGCATAAATCAATCCGCTAATTGCCGAACCGAGGCGTCTTGCCCATGATTGAGGATTGTTGCCTTGGTGTTCGGGGTCTTTAATCGCCTGTATAAACCGCCAAACTACATACCCAATTAGACCAATTACGAGCAATACTAATAGAAACTTACCAAAAGGCTGGGCGGCGATCGCACTAAGAGCGCCTTTCGCATTAGTCGTTTGACCTCCGGTGCCAAGCGCTGCTTGCACGGCTAAAATGCCAACAATTGCATACACAATTCCCTTGGCTAGGTACCCAAACCTCGCCAGTCTTTCCACCCACATATTCTCTCCTTAGAAGCTTCGCAGCAACCGTGCGAGTTACTCTATCAGAGCAAAAAGCAACTACCCGATCGGGTCGCTGGTGCGCCTCGCGCTTGATGATACCAATGCAGAATACCTGCTGTATGCCAACGATGCATCTATCCCAGTACTTAAGCGATCGCGTTTGATACCGCTCAGCCACCTTTTTACTAGAGTCTTCACACTGACTTTAGCTCTAAACTGCGCCACAAGTACCACGAAGCAATGCTGCAATAAGGCGTCCACTTTTGACCGAAATGTTCGGTCATTTTGCGATCGGGAAGTGCTTCAAGGTTATAGAGTTTCCGAATGCCTGCACGTACACCCAAGTCATCCACAGGCAAGACATTCAACCGCTTGAGGCGGAAAATCAACAGCATCTGAACAGTCCAGCGTCCAATGCCTTTAACCGGCGTCAGAGTTTTGATAATCGACTCATCGTCCATGGCTTCCAACTCCTCAAGAGTGGGCAACCCATTGAGTGAATGATGCGCCAAGTCCTTGAGATAAGAGATTTTGGGGCGCGAAATCCCTACACGGCGGAGAACTTCATTAGGTGTATCCAGGACATCTTGTGCCAGAGGAACCTGAGTGTCTGGGTAAAGCTGGAGAAACCTTTCGTGGATAACTTGAGCCACCTTAGTAGACAGTTGTTGGTGGAGAATTGACCGGGATAGGCAAAAGAACAAGTCTCCCTCCAGTTCATTCTGGTGTAGCTGACACGAACCAATTTGCTGAATAAGTTGCCCCAAGATGGGATCGGAATCCTGGAGAAAGTCAATCGCGATCGAGAAATTCATCAACTGAATGCTCGGGAAATAACCTCTTTAATTATTGTTGATTTTCCAAATTAATTGCCTAGCCCAGGCCAGTGAGCAGTGAGCAGTGAACAGTGAACAGTGAGCAGTGAACAGTGAACAGTGAACAGTGGCCAGTGAGCAGTGAGCAGTGACCAAGGCTTCAGGCGGAAATTTCTACCCGATGTGCTGATTGCTCGTAACTGACAACTGGTCACTGCTCACTGTGAATACTCTCAACTCATGGACTCAATGCAAGGGTGGCAAAGGAGTTGAGCCAGTGGACACTCTATGTTTGCGCTGTCGTAGAGGTCTCTTGCAAAAGTCGATTTTCGCCCCTACTCCCCAAAGAGTCCTTTAAACGGTTTAGGGGTCTTTTTGAGAGTTATGCAAGAGACTCCGGACGGTTTACAATAGAGGAATCAATTAAACTAAGTGTTTTTTTGCGTGAAGCAAGTATCAATCGGTTTGGTCTACACATTTCAACCTCACCAGATTGTTTGTTTAGAGCATGAGAGTACTCGCTTATACGCCGAAGTTATTGAAGTTGCGATCCCACGGCAAGTTTGTTGGGTACGTCCTGTGATGCTAGCGGTACCTATGGCTGGCAACGAGCAGCTATCTGTACCATTACCTGAACAGCTGACCGTGTACGACTTGCGATCGGGGTCCGATTTGCTATGGCCGGCTAGTCTATTTAAACCCGCGTTAGATACTGAAGTTATCCCTTTGTTAGGACAACTAGATGCCAAAGCTGATAAGAGTTCGGAGGCTCATCAGCAACTAAGCCGTTTCATCAGCAAGGTTTGGCAAGCCTATCAAAACCTCTTTCAGAGGTCATAAGCGGACTCGGATTCAAGTTTTGTTGCTTCACCTCTTCGATTTTTTGGGAGTATGCCATTTTTGTAAATACATAGCGGTTAGCATTCAGCTATCAGCTATCAGCTTTTTTGCTTGCCTTGCTGAGCCTAGGTTTCATGCTTGTGTGCTGTACCTCATTCAATTGAGAAGCGCTATATTTTTCCTACTCTGATAGATTAACTTTTCCTAAGAGAAATCAAGCCCCTGTTGAACAGTCATCTCTCTAACTAGGTAAAAAATTGTACCAATTTACACGAATTTGATTAATTGTTAGGAAGCTATCACAAATCAGTGTATTCTAGGTTGCATTCATGTTTAAAATCGTTAAAATTTAAATTTGTGGGTATGCTTAAATCATTCCATTCAAGGAAAGCTTCAGCCCAGGTTAAATATGATTTAGCATCACCAACTGGGTAAGACTGAAAAATTCAAAAGGAATTTTGCTAACAATGGATTGCCGCGATATTCAATTTTGCGATCGCAAATCTCGCATCGATTATTGCCAACTTCAGGAACTATTTCGCTTGACAGCGTTCTGGGCGCAAGACCGAAAAGTGGACGAGTTGAAAGTGGCGATCGCAAATAGTGACCCTGCGATCAGTGTCTGGAATGGCAAGCAATTGATTGGATTTGCCAGAGCAACCTCAGATGGCATCTATCGAGCCACTATTTGGGATGTTGTCGTTCACCCTGACTATCGTGGTGCCGGTCTAGGCAGTAAATTGGTGGAAACAGTGCTCTCACATCCCCGCATGAACCGAGTAGAGCGAGTCTACCTAATGACGACTCATCAACAGCATTTCTACGAGCGAATTGGTTTTGAGCGGAATGCCAGCACTACTATGGTGCTGTACAACCAACCGGTCAGCCCTCTACCGACACATATTCTACAGGCTCAGGAGAGCCGAGGGGCATAGAACACTGAAGGCGGATTGACGTTTGGCTCGAATCGCTTGTGGTGGGGTCATCAGATATAGGCAGTAGCTCTAAGTCTCCCTGCATCACTTCAACTAGCGTTTGAACCATTAATAACGTTAGTCCTGGTGAAATGTTGCCAATTTGCTCGGAGTGCGCGTTAGTGTCAGGTGTCTGAGACAGTAGATCGATGGATTCGCTCCAAATGCGATCAGGAGATTGGATATCAATCCAAATGCGCGCCTCTCGATCGCTTGGCAAGCTAGAGGCAGACACCCGAATGCTGCCCTCATGCATCTGTGCGATCGCTGAATCTACCAGAACTCTCAACACCTGACGAAAACGTCGGGGGTCTGCTACCACGTAAATTTCAGGGTTAGGGGCAATGATTTCGAGTGGGAGATTGCGATTTGCCGCTTGCAGATGAGTTAGGGCATGGAGATCGTCGAAAACTCTGGTCAATGGCAAAGAGCGAGTTTCCAAGCGGTTCGTGCCATGCTCTGTTTTCGAGACATCAACCACCTCGTCTAAAAGTTTCACCATCTTCAGGGCAGAAGCATTCGCCTGCGCGACAAATTCTCGTTCTTCCTCTGGAGAGTCACACAGATCGGACAAAATTAACTGGTGCATACCAATCAGACTACTGAGTGGCGATCGCAATTCATGGGAGGTTCTCGCCAAAAACCCTGCTTTAAACTGGCTCATTTCCTTCGCCATTTGGTAAGCCAGTTGAGTTTGCTTCAGTTCCTCCTGAATCGGCTGAAGCTTTTGTGAGTCATCCTCTTGCTGAGTTTGCTTCAGTTCCTTCTGAATTGGCTGAAGCGTTTGTGAGTCATTCTCTTGTGCCTCAGATTCTGCTGGAACAACGGGTTCTTGAACAGCACGAGTCAGGCGGCTTCCCAAGAATCCCAGTCCTAAGCCTACTACTAAATAGAAAAGCTCCATTTCACCAATGTTTCTTTAACTAGAACTAGCTCTACAATCTGCACTACACTGCCCAGAAGTTAGATCTCCTCAAGCATAGCCGTTTTTCACGGGTTCCCATTTATTGGGAACCCCCGATGGAGTCTATGCACTCTGAAAAAACTTTCGCCATCGCCTTCAACTCTCCAGGTAGATCGATCCCTGCCGCAAAATTTTCCAACCCATTCCCGTCCATTTCGCAACGGTGGACGGAATACCATCGTTCGCGGGTTTGATGGCGTCTAATTCTGCGGACTGAAGCGTCAGAACATCAGGAAAGCGAGCGTCAATTTCTGCCATCGTCTGTAAAGGAGGTTCACCCGATCGATTAGCACTCGTGGTAGCTAACGGACCGGTTTGAGACAAAATCTCGATCGCGATGCTAGAGTTCGGTACCCGTATGCCAATGGTCGCCGGATCGGCGGGATTCATCGCGGGCGGAACTCGTTCGGAGGCAGGTAGGACTAAGGTGAGCGCTCCAGGCCAGTACTTCTGAGCCACTTGCTCCCACACCTGCATTTCAGCAGCAGTACCCGATACGAACGGCCACAGCGATGACAGCGATGCCCCCATCAAAATCAAGGGCTTCTCTTGACTGCGCTGCTTTGCCGCAAACACTAACTCGGAGCGATCGGGCCGCACGGCTAAGGCGGGTACTGTATCGGTAGGAAAGCTGACTAGCTGACCTGAACGTGCGCCAGCAATTAAGGCAGATAGGGAAACTTGGGTCATTGGTTAATGGTTAGTGGTTAGTGGTTAGTGGTTAGTCGTAGGGAAGATGACCAACAACCAATAACAAATTACTCTTGTCTTGTGTAGGCTAGAGCAAAGCGATCGACGCCTGCCAAGTCCGGAAGGATTTGAATGCGGCAGTACTCACCATGCTGATGCAGTCGTTGAGCCACTGTCTCCGCTTGTCCTGCCATCATTTCGATTAACCAGATACCACCAGGTTGCAGATAATCAGCCGATGTTTCGATCAACTGCTCAATGCAGTCTAAACCCTCAGCACCACCATCGAGGGCGAGATACGGTTCATGGTCGCGCACTTCCGGTTGTAGCTCTTGAAGCAAACCACTGGGGATATAAGGTGGGTTGGACACCATGCCCTTAAACTGACCTTTGAGAGCGTCGAGAGGTTCCCACCAAGAACCTTGGTAAAACTGAATTCTCCCTTGTAAGCCGAGCGTTTGAGCATTCTGTTGGGCGATAGCGAGTGCCGCCGCACTGCGATCGACAGCGTGAACGGTGGCAGAGGGGAAGGCATCCGCTAAGCCCAGAGCAATCGCACCACTCCCAGTGCCTAAATCCGCCCAGTGTCCTGCGTCTAGTTGGGGAATTGAGCTATGTTTCACGGC
>DATNPC010000966.1:0-15816 GCA_036703375.1 Allocoleopsis sp. | reverse complement strand
ACGGAATAGTCTTTAAAAAGCGCTGGAATAGCCAAATCCCAATCAGAGAGGCAATGCTACTCACCAAGCGAACGCGACCGAGAAATTCGGGTTCAAATCCCAGCTCGTTGGTTGTGAAATAGAAAAATGCCGAATCTGCGCTCGGTGTCGCTTGCCAAAAAAAGATGAAAGCTGTGGGCAACCAAATGGCTTTTTGCGTAATGGCACCTCGCAAATCTTTGATTTGGTTCCAGACACTAGAGATCGGGGAGCGCTCGCTTACTGGTTCTTCCGTAATCAACCAGGCAACGGCTGAAACCAGTAGAGGGAATGTCGCTGTAATCGCGAATACCGTTTGGTTACTAAACTGCTGTAACAGCCAACCACTCAGGTACGCGGTAATCAAACCACCGACGGCGGAAGTTCCCCAAGTGAGCGCTTGTAGCGAACCAGAGTCACTGAGCGATTCTTTCCGCGCCCGCTCGACTACCAGTGAGTCTACAATCACGTCACTAATTGCGACAGAAAGAGAACTCAACAGAATCGCAACCGTTGCTGCCCAAGCCGTATCGACCACTGTGGCGAGACCCAGCCAAGCTGCCGTTCCCATCAAGCCCGATAAAATCAGATAGGGCCGTCGGCGATAACCAAACCAGGGAAGTCCGTCCGAGAGAAAGCCAAACAGGGGCTTAATCACCCACGGCAAAGCCGCAATGCCCATCATTGCTGCCACTTGAGCAGGACTCAATGCCAAGTCATCCTTGAGGAAAAAGCTAACCGCTAGACGAGCTAACCCCAGGATGCCCTGGACAAAGTAAACAATTAAGATGGCAATCAACTCGGTCGTTGGCTCGTTGCCAAAGAATACTTTTTCTTTCAAAGATTCTTTGATTTTGTCCAGTCCGGACTTGGAGACTATCATGAATATTTTTTAAGAATTGTCGCCTTTCTTATCTTATATATACTCTTCTCCCAATAGAAATCGCCACAGAGTCAGATTTGTGCAATACCCAGTTGACGAATAGAACTTTCACCAGAATTCAAGGATTTATCGAACCTGAGTTCTCGACTAGAGAGCTTTTTGCCGGGATGAAGCACGGCTAAAACAGGAAAAGAGGGAGACAAGTCAGCATCTTGCCTTACCCTCTCATCTGCCTAAAGGAGGTAATTCGTACTACGAAATAGCATAAGTGAGGGGCATTGCCCTCTAGACCAAAAGTGTAATAATGTGCGTTAGCTAATTTAGCAGTGAGCAGTGAACAGTGGTCAGTGAGCAGTGAGCAGTGACCAGTTGTTTGATACGAGTACCCTTTTTCAGTGACCAGTGAGCAGGCTTATACGTGGTGGATTGAACCCACCACATCAACCTTCCACTAAAAGCTTTCAGTTAACAGTTGCCAATAGTGCAGCTGACGCTTGTTACTGGGAGGCCTACTACTCAGCAATTTTTTTATTCACTGACCACTGGTCACTGTTCACTGGCCACTGCTCACTGCTCACTGGCATTTTTCGATCCAGGACATCTATATATTATGGTCTTCCGCAACGAGCGAACGGTTGGCATATTGGGGTCTGCCTTGGCAAATCGGAGAGTGGGAGACATTGTTAAACGGGCGGCGGCAGTATCGATTGCCGCGATCGCAGTTGCTACTGGTGTTTTAGGAGTGCGACAACTGGGTGTTCTGGAAGGCTTAGAACTCGTTGCTTATGACCAGTTGATGCGCTGGCGACCTCAACCAGTCGAACTCGACCCAACTGGTCACTGGTCACTGTTCACTGGTCACTGGTTGATGCGCTGGCGACCTCAGCAAGACCCACTCGACCCCCGGATTTTGGTCGTTGCCATTACGGAGCAAGACTTACAACGTCAGCAGCACTGGCCGATTTCCGATCGCGTTTTAGCTCAAGTCTTGCGGAACTTACAAGCCTTCAAGCCTCAAGTCATCGGTCTGGATTTATATCGCAATCTGCCCGTAGAACCCGGTCACGACGAACTAATCGCTCAACTCAAACAACCTAATTTAATCGCGATTCGCAACATTGACCCCATCAGTGGAGTATCTGCCCCTTTAGACGTGCCTCCAGAGCGAGTGGGATTCAATGAAATACCAACTGACTCCGACAATATCGTCCGCCGTAATTTACTGTTTGCCGAAAACGAACAAGGCACCCTGTCCTCATTTTCCCTACAACTGGCTTTTGCTTACCTACAGGCACATAACATTTCACCTCAGCCCAGTCCGCAGAATCCCCTCTATCTCCAACTAGGGCTCTCTGTATTTGTGCCATTAAAGCCAAATTCTGGTGGCTATCAAAAACTCGATGCGGCTGGCTACCAAATCTTGCTCAACTACCGTCACCCCAAAACTGTAGCGCGACAAGTTTCCTTAAGTCAGGTCTTGGACGGTTCGCTCGACCCAAACTGGGTAAAAGGCAAAATTGTCATAATTGGCTCGACAGCACCCAGTCTAAAAGACCTGTTCGCGACGCCTTACAGTGCTGTCCTCAAGACAGATTTTAAGATGCCTGGGGTGTTAGTTCACGCTCAGATGACCAGCCAATTGCTCGACGCTGCTAGTGGTAAGCGCCCGTTGTTCTGGTTCTGGCCCGAAGGGGTAGAAGTGTTATGGATTGTGGGTTGGATTGCGATCGGGGCGATTCTCGGACAGGTCACGTACAATCCTTTAACGTTGAGTATTGGCATTGCGTTGGGTTTGGGGGCTTGCACCGGGATTTGCTTGTTGTTGTTTACTCAAGCGGGATGGGTGCCGTTAGC
Organism: Allocoleopsis sp.; assembly: GCA_036703375.1. Lineage (GTDB taxonomy): Bacteria > Cyanobacteriota > Cyanobacteriia > Cyanobacteriales > Coleofasciculaceae > DATNPC01. Next base: position 13,061 of record DATNPC010000966.1, on the reverse strand, counting down.
TGCCCCAGCGTTAGGTTTTCTCCTCTGTGCAGGTCTCGTTGTCACGTATCGAGCGTACCAGGCGCAACAGAAGCAAAAGATTGTGATGAAGCTGCTGGGGCAAAATACCTCACCTCAGATTGCTCAAGCGCTTTGGCAAGGACGCGATCGCTTACTCAAGTCGGGCAAGCTACCGGGAATTCAGCTCACGGCAACGATGCTATTTGCGGATATCAAAGATTTTAGTAGCGTTTCGGAACAAATGCTGCCCGAATCCCTGCTGGAGTGGCTCAACGAACTGCTCAATGCGATTACCCAAGAAGCGATCAAACGTCAGGGCATTGTCAATAAGTTTACTGGGGATGGCGTGATGGTCAGTTTTGGCGTGCCGACGGGTCGTCTGAAAGAACGGGAGGTAGCCGAGGATGCTAGAGCAGCCGTAGCTTGTGCCTTAGCAATTAGCGATCGTCTAGAAGCAATGAACCAAAGCTGGCAGCGTCTTGGTTTACCAGCAATTCAGATGCGAATCGGGATTTTCACCGGTCTAGTAGTTGCTGGCAGCTTGGGCGGGAAAGATCGACTGGAGTATGGCGTAATTGGCGATAGCGTGAATATTGCCTCTCGTCTGGAAAGCTATGATAAACATCGCCAACCCACCAACTGCCGCATCCTCATCGGCTACGAAACCTTAGTTCATCTTCAAGAGCAGTTCGAGGTTGAATCGTGGGGACTTTTAGCCCTCAAAGGTAAACAGCGAATGGTCGATGTCTACCGAGTTATGGGATGGCGACAGGATAAACACCCTTCGGTAGTCAGTTATGAAAGAAAATTTTAAGGATTGTCAGTAATAAATTGTCAAATTCTTCTCGCAGCATCAAAAGTATCCTTATTCTTGGAAGGAAGACTGACACAACAAAGAACCAGTAAAGGGCTTGGGCATCTTAACCCTAAAATGCCACGGGATTGTCTAAAAACCTTCCTAGTTCTCCCTGTTACCTACCGCTTAAGCCCCACATAAATTAACAAGCAACAACGTTTTGAAGAATGATTGAGAAAATTTTGCTAGCCGTCGCCGGTCGGGGATTGTGTGAAGAAATGTTCAACATGTTGACAGAAATCCCGTCCCTACAAAAGGCATCCGTGACTGTTCTACACGTTGTGCCTCCTCAAATTACCGCTGACGCCATGTCAGCTAAGTTAGAAGATGGAGGCAAGATTTTAGCAGAAGCTGTCAAGTCTTTAAGAGTAGATCCCAGCAAAATTACGCCTCGACTCAAACAAGGAGACCCTAAAGACGTGGTTCTCCAAGTCGCAGACGAAGAGAAGGCTGACTTAATTATTATGGGTTCTCGGGGACTCAAGCGATTGGAATCTATTTTGGAAAACTCAGTGAGTCAATATATTTTCCAATTATCCGATCGCCCAATGTTACTGGTGAAAGATGACACCTATGTCAAGCAAGTTCGCCGCGTCTTAGTGCCAATGAATAACTCAAAGGCTGCGAAAGATAGCTTGCAATTGGCACTGTCACTGCTACGAGAAATCAAGGGAAGCGAGCTAATTCTCGCTCATATCAACCCCGATCGCCAAGGGAAATCGGGTGAAGCGATCTCTAATCCCGAACAAGACCCAGTTCTCGCCGAAGCAGCAAACGAGGCGAAAAAGCAAGGAATTTCCTATCGCTGCGTCAACAGCAAAGGAAAACCGGGAGAGGAGATTTGCCGGTTAGCAGAGGAAAGCAATATCGACTTATTAATTCTCGGTTCTCCTGAGCGTCGTCCTTCTATCGCCAAAACTTTACCCGATTTAGACCGCTTGTTGGGAACTTCAGTGTCCGACTACGTTCGGGTGTATGCCAACTGTCCCGTGTTACTGTCGCGCACCCTGGATTAAAGTTCGAGTTGTGCCGCTCTTCAGTGAGCAGTGAGCAGTGAGCAGTGAGCAGTGAGCAGTGACCAGTGAGCAGTGACCAGTGACCAGTGAGCAGTGAGCAGTGACCAGTGACCAGTGACCAGTGACCAGTGACCAGTGACCAGTGACCAGTGACCAGTGAGCAGTGACCAGTGGTAAAGACGCGAATGCCCTTGTCTCTACTTAATCTCTGCTTAATTAGTGTTGTGTTTTAACGGTGGGTTCAATCCCCCGTTATAAACCTTGGTCACTGTTAACTGGTCACTGTGAATGATTCCACTTCACCGCAACTAAAAAACCTCCATCTTACAACAGCAAGGTGGAGGTTTTTTAACCGAAAGATTCTAACTATTTTTGTTTACTGCCTTCGCGGCTAGCCGTTTGAATGTACAGAACCAACAGGAAAACTGTAGGAACTAGCACAAACAGGATACTAGCAACAAAGCCTAGGTCGTTAACTTGCATTGAACCGCTGCCTCTAAATTGTTTTTAACCCACTTCATTAAGGATACCATTAACGTTCTTGTAGAGGACTGCCCGATCCCTATGACGGTTTGGTTCTGACAATTACAGGTCCATTGACCAATGTTTGACAAGCTAACCGATAGGTATCCGGCTTTTTCTTGAGTTTCCGCTTTTCGACCTCAGTTCGAGGCGAAAGATTGTCGATTCCTTCCACTACCTCAACAATACAGGTACCGCACTGACCGTACCCTCCACAATTCATCATCTTTCCCATGAAGGTGTAGAGGTCGATGCCATTTTGCAACGCTTTCTCTCTTAAGTTCGCTCCATCAGCCGCAACTACTTCCTTTCCTTCGTTGACAAATTTGATATTGGCCATTTGCTCACCTGACTCGCTTTACCCCTATCTTATTAAGAAATATTAAAAATTAGGCGGTTTTGGGGAAAGCCGACTATAAATTCCATCTACCGCAGGGGGGAGCGAAGCGATCGCTAAGGTAAGACAAACAGATTGCTGTCAGGCAGATTACTAACAGCTCGTTGTAGAGAGGCCAGCGCCCGATTGTAGTCCAGAATCGCTGTCAGCAGACGGCCTCGGGCGCGGGTTAGCTCAGTTTGCTGATTAATCACGTCTGTTTGAGTACCAACCCCAGCCTGAAATCGCAATCGAGCCAATCTTAAGCTCTCTTGTGCCTGCGTCAAGGCAAAAGACGCTGTTTGAATGTTTTGCGCGTTGGCATTCAAGTTAAAAAAGGATTGTTCCACGTCAAAGCGAACCTGATTGCGCTGATTGGCAAAATTAGTCTCAGCAATCTCAATATTTCTTCGTTCCTGCTCAGCTCTAGCTCGCGCCTCTCCACCATCAAACAGCCGCCACCGGATAGTTGGTCCGATCGAGTAGCCATCTCCAAAACCCCGATTATCATTGATGACGTTAACAATGTTGTAGCTAGCCGTTATTCCGACTTGAGGTCGGATAGAAGCCAGTGCCGCTTGCCGATTTTGTTCGCTGATATTACGCTGAACCAACTGCGCTTCTAGCTCGGCTCGATTCTTCAACGCCAGGACAATGCTTTGTTCCAGCGATAGATTCCATTCCCCAGCCACTTCAATTGGGTCTGCGGCAGCAACGTCAACCGTCTGAGCTAAATTCAACACCTGTACAATCTGGCGTCGAGCTGTTCGTAGGTTACTAACCGCTGTCGTCAAATCTTGATTCGCCGCAGCTAGCTGCACCTGTGCTTGTAGAACATCGAATCGCGTTCCTAATCCAGCCTGTTCCCGCAACTGGGCATCGCGCAGACTTTGTGCAGCATCAGCTACCGCTGCTTGGGCAATTTCGACCTGAGCGCCAGCCTGCTGTAAAGCATAGTAAGCCCTTGTAGTGTCAAGCCGTAGTTGTTCGGAAACCTGTTCTACCTGGAGTTGCTGGAGACGTACCCCTTCCTCGGCAGATCGGATTTGTGCGCTGCGAAGCCCTCCCGTGTAGATGTCGTAGCTGAGTTGCAACCCTGCATTATAGACAGTCGAACTTGTATTGTTATTGAACGCACTGGGTTGAGCGGACTCCGAATTGGTAAGACCGGTTTGGAGTTCTGCCGTCGGATACAGAGCCGCCTGAGCTTGTCTCAGTTGAGCCCGAGCGCGTTCTAACTGAAGCTGAGACTGTTGAAGCTCTAAGTTGTTACGCCGTGCCAATGCGATCGCTTCTTCTAGCGTAATGGGTTGAGTCCTTTGAATTTGGACTTCCTGCGATCGCGTCGGGAACAACAAGGGATTGGCACTGGGATTGAAGGACTCTGGCAGTGAACGTACTGGAACTATCGGCGATGGTTGAGGGGTTTGAGAGGCGGGAGCTTGGACGAGGCTGTCCTCACCGAGCGGCGAAAAACGTTTGCCCAGGTATTCCCTCACAGAGGTTGGCATGCCCTGTGGAGCATCTGTAGCGGAAGCTGTGGGTTGCTTGAGTGTATCCACTGAAGTGCCTGCCCCTTTTGGATTTTCAGGATTCACTCCCATCTCGACTGGAGTGGACTTCTCCTGCTGAGCTGAGGCTCGGGCTGTTGAGCCGCTAGGAGATTGAGTTAGCACGTTTTGGGGAAGCGCAGGGGTTGGCTGGCTGTCCGGACTTTCAGCCTGGTCATGGCGCGGCTGTGCGATCGGTGGTAACTCTTTTGAAGCACCAGGTTCTATAAAACTCAAAGCGATCGCGACCCCCACACCTACAGCCACGATAGGATGAAAAGTTGGCATAAAACTCTTACCGGTTTTGAGTCCAGATAGTAAGTTTGCGTAGTAATCCTTGAAGCAGGATAGCGGATCTTCTGATCATCCAGCAAAATGAGATTATCAGAAAATTCGCAACTAATCAGAATTGCTCTTGGTTGAAGTAGACGAAACAGCGATCGCTCGGTCTACCAATCCAGTCGATTGATTGACAAAAAAAACTTTTTGTGCAGCATCAACAGTACAGAACAAACAGTAACTTTTTTGTTTTCGTTCGTTTTCGTCTCCAAACATCTCAGGACTGACGCAAAATTCGCTGTAATACCTTAGCAATGGCGTAGGGCGCGTTGCAGCGCACCTGAGCAATTCGGGTCAGTGCGTAAGTCCCGATCTGTGGAGCCAGCGTTTTGTCAACTGAGCGTTTTCCAACGGAATCATTGCCGGAATTACGAGTCTCCAAGTGGTAGTTAAATTTTGTTACGATCGACTCGGATACAACGCCATGTGGGGGTTTCCCCTCGTCTGGCACTAAGCCTAAACCCCGTTGAACCTTTCCCTGGAGACACCTCTCATGCTGCGACTCGAACATATCAGTAAAATCTACCCAACAGGCGAAGTGCTCAAAGATGTCAATTGGGAAGTCAAACCAGGCGATCGCATTGGCTTAGTGGGTGTCAACGGTGCAGGCAAATCCACCCAACTCAAAATTATTGCAGGGGAAATCGAACCCACAGCAGGAGAAATTATTCGTCCGGCTAGCCTACACATCGCCTACCTCACCCAAGAATTTGAAGTAGACCCGATGCGTACTGTCCGCGAAGAATTGTGGACAGCGTTTAAAGAAGCGAACGCGGTGCAGCAGGAGATGACTCAAGTCCACCGAGACATGGAATCTTCTACACCAGAGGGACTAGACCGACTGATTAAAAAGCTAGACCGATTGCAGCGCCAGTTTGAAGCTTTAGATGGATATGGATTAGAAGCTCAAATCGAGAAGATTTTGCCAGAGATGGGATTTGAGCGAGAAGATGGCGATCGCCTCGTCAGTGCCTTTAGCGGTGGCTGGCAAATGCGGATGAGTTTGGGGAAAATCCTGCTGCAAAAACCCGATCTCTTGCTATTGGACGAACCGACGAACCATCTGGATTTAGAAACCATCGAGTGGCTGGAAAATTATTTGAAGGGGCTAAAAACTCCCATGGTGATTGTGTCCCACGATAGGGAGTTCCTCGATCGCCTTTGTACTCAAATTGTTGAAACCGAGCGTGGCGTCTCCAGCACTTATCTAGGCAACTACTCCGCCTATCTTCAACAAAAAGCCGAAAATGCCGAAGCTCAGTTGAATGCTTACGAACGCCAGCAAAAGGAACTGGAAAAGCAGCAAGAGTTTATCGAACGATTTCGGGCTAGTGCCACTCGCAGTACCCAAGCCAAAAGCCGCGAGAAACAACTGGACAAAATTGAGCGGATTGAAGCACCAATTGGTGGAGTAAGAACACTACACTTTCGCTTTCCTCCCGCCCCTCGCAGCGGTCGCGAAGTCGTGGAAATTAAAGACTTGGTTCATACTTACGATGACAAGATTCTGTTTCTGGGAACTGACTTACTGATCGAACGAGGCGATCGCATTGCCTTCCTCGGCCCCAATGGTGCAGGCAAATCTACATTGCTACGCCTAATTATGGGCATGGAGCAACCCACCGAAGGCACTGTGGAATTGGGACAGCATAACGTCATCCCTGGTTACTTCGAGCAAAACCAAGCAGAAGCCTTGGATTTATCCAGAACAGTCATGGAAACGATTCACGATGAAGTCCCTGACTGGAAAAACGAAGAAGTTCGTACCCTGTTGGGACGATTCCTGTTTAGTGGCGAGACTGTGTTTAAAAAGGTTCAAGCGCTGAGCGGGGGTGAAAAAGCTCGTCTTGCCTTAGCCAAAATGCTCTTACAACCTGCCAATCTCCTGATTCTGGATGAACCGACCAATCACCTCGATATCCCAGCCAAAGAAATGCTGGAAGAAGCGATTCAAAACTATGATGGTACGGTAATTATCGTCTCCCACGATCGCTATTTCATCTCTAAAGTTGCCAATAAAATTGTTGAAGTTCGAGATGGGGAATTCCGCACTTACTTGGGAGATTACCACTATTATCTCAACAAAATCGCTGAAGAAAAAGAGCAGGCACGATTAGCCGCAATCGCTGCTGAAAAAGCCGCAAAAAAAGCGGCAAAGGCAGCCAAAAAAGCATCGGCTAAGCGAGGTTAGTTGTTGGTTGTTAGTTCTGAAGGGGTATTCTGGCAGTTAAGCTGTTCGTCATTGAAACCTAAGTGTCAAGAATTCGCGCATCCTTCTAGGGCGAAAATCTTTCGCTACCGATACCCAATTTAAATGCATGATAGCCGATCGATCGACTCAACATAATTTGTAGGGTAGGTATTGCTTACCTGAGATTTTGCGCCACTCTCAATTAGCCTCGTAACCCGTCATGAACTTCAGTTCACAGGTTTTTAGCTCAAGTCCACGATTAGTGGACTAAAATTCTTATCCAGTCGTCTAAAGACGACTTGAGCTATTAGCCAGGGGTTTAAACCCCTGGCGGGTTATTGCGACTAGTGCAAGTCTGAGTTACCAAAACTCTGGTAGCCTGCCGAGAGAAGAACAGGTAGTGCCCACCTTACATTGATTCGAGAGTTCCGACCTAAAATTTTGATAGCTGAACCGACCCTCTCGTGTCACAGACTTCTGACATACTTGGCTCCTGCATATCTACTGGAACTCAGTCTATTGAAGGGCGATCTTCTGCCCTCATCCTTCAGAAGGATGAGTTGGCTAAAAAGGTTTATAGAAGATACTAATAGAGAAAAAAAGACTTGATAAAGTTGTTAAGCTTAACCCTGAATCAACCGATACCTTTCCCTCGATCGCCGAGGCTGAAGCAGTCAACTGATAAGGGTTTGAGAGAGCGCTCCATAAACTGGTACCTTAGATAGAACCGTTAAGTAAGCAACAATGTAATCCCCGATGGGATATCATTGCGGTGAAATTCATGTTACGAACAAAGGGCGAAACTATGACGCAAGCACCTGTCTCTCCTGTGGTGCTAGTCATCTTAGACGGTTGGGGCCACCGCGAAGCAACTGATGGAAACGCCATTGCTGTAGCAGAGACACCTGTAATGGATAGCCTCTGGGCAGTTTATCCTCATACTCTCATTCGGACTTCCGCGAAGGATGTGGGGTTGCCAGACGGTCAAATGGGTAACTCAGAAGTGGGTCACTTGAATCTTGGCGCTGGACGAGTTGTGCCACAAGAACTGGTTCGCATCTCCGATGCTGTAGAAGACGGTACCTTACAAGAAAACACAGCTCTGTTGAAAGCATGCCAAGAGGTGAAGCGTCAGGGCGGTAAGCTTCATTTAGTAGGCTTATGTTCTGATGGCGGAGTGCATTCTCATCTCGACCATCTGCTAGGATTACTAGATTTTGCTAAATCCCAAGCAATGACCGATGTCTGCATCCACGCGATTACCGATGGTCGCGATACAAAGCCGACTTCAGGGGTTGAGGCGATCCAAACGATAGAGGACTACATCAAAAAAGTTGGCATTGGACGCATTGTAACGATCGCTGGTCGCTACTACGCCATGGATCGCGATCGCCGTTGGGATCGTGTCCAGAAAGCGTATGAGGTCATGACCCAGAATGCGTCTGGGGATGGACGCTCTGCTGTTGAGGTGTTAAAAGCTTCCTACGAGTCAGAGATTACTGATGAATTTGTCCTACCGACTCGGATTGATAGCGGTGCGGTGGAAGCAGGAGATGGAGTCATTTTCTTTAATTTCCGTCCCGATCGCTCGCGGCAACTGACGCAGGTATTTGTCGATCCGAATTTTAAGGAATTTGAGCGGGAGCAAATTAAGCCTCTCACATTTGCTACCTTTACCCAGTACGATCCCACGCTACCCGTTTTAGTGGCATTTGAGCCGCAGAACTTGAATAACATTCTGGGGGAAGTTATTGCCAAACAGGGTTTACGGCAATTTCGGACGGCTGAAACGGAAAAATATGCCCACGTCACTTACTTTTTTAATGGCGGTCTAGAAATGCCGTTTGAGGGTGAGGACAGAGAACTGGTGCAGAGTCCGATGGTCGCGACGTATGACCGAGCGCCAGCCATGTCAGCTAAGGAAGTCACGGATGTAGCAATCAATGCGATCGAAAAGCGCATTTACTCCCTAGTGGTCATCAACTACGCCAATACCGATATGGTGGGGCATACGGGAAACATGGAAGCCGCGATTCAAGCAGTAGAAACTGTAGACCGATGTATCGGACACTTGATTGAAAGCATTAACAAAGCAGGTGGCACGGCGTTAATTACCGCCGATCACGGCAATGCTGAGTACATGTGGGATGAAGACGGCAATCCTTGGACTGCTCACACGACCAACCTCGTACCGTTTATTTTAGTGGAAGGGGAAGGATTAAAAATCCCTGGACATGGTACAGAAGTTGCCTTGCGCGACGATGGGCGTTTGGCAGACATTGCCCCAACCATTCTGGAAATTTTGAAACTGCCCAAGCCAGCTGAGATGACGGGTCGTTCCCTCCTCCAACCCATTGGCTTTGAAGTCCGAGCTAATCGGACACCCGTGCGAGTTTCTCTCTAGGCACCAAAGCTGTTAGCATAGGCTAAAAGCGTTCCGCTTGCGAGTTTCATCAGAGTTGTTGTCATGACGATCGTTCAAGTCCTACAAGCTGTTTGGTCACTGTCTGCGCTGGGTCTAATTGTTCTGGTATTGCTGCATAGTCCAAAAGGTGATGGAATTGGCGGTATCGGCGGTCAAGCTCAATTGTTTACGAGTACTAAGAGTGCAGAGACCGCTCTCAATCGGGTTACTTGGGCACTAGCTGTTATTTTTATTGGCTTGACGATAGTTTTGAGTGCGGGTTGGTTAAACCGCTAACGATTGAACTGCTAGGACGGTTTAGATATTCGCCACATCTGGGTTGAACAATCGCAGCTCGACGCGGATGAACGCCGATTGTCCTCAGGTTTATCTGCGTCGATCTGCTCCTATCCATTCCAATCCCAACAATGAGAGAAATCAAACGCAAGTCGAGGCGTCACCGAACAAGCAACGGTTGTCGCCTCCTTTTAATTGGGATGGCAATCGTCCTGTTCACTCATTTACACCAGGTACAGGCTCAGGACAATGCGCTCCGGTATGGGCGTCAACTTAACCTTAGCTGGGCGGTTAAAACCGCAGCTACACAAACAAAACCCGCCGACGCGGGTTTCAAACCTCTTGATTTTTCATTAGTCCGCGCAGGCGGACGTGGTTTTTATAGCCGCGAATTCCATTCGCCTGGGCTGAAATTGACATCGATGGAACTCCCATCCTCCCTACCAGTTCCTAAAACTCATCCTTTGCCTCTGACCCTGGCACAATGGCACGATACAACCGGAAGTGGCGATTACTTCTCATCCATCAAACCGACTCCAGTGGGATATCTAGTTTGGTGGCAGTTTCCCATTAAAATTTACGTCCAGCGACCCACAGATCCAACAGAGTCGCCCAGTAGCCTACAGCGGTTTCAGAATTGGGTTGATGCGGTAGTAAAGGCGGTACAGGAATGGAATGCCTATTTGCCTCTAGAAGTAGTTGAGCAACGAGAAGATGCGGATATCTCGTTTTTGCGATCGCGTCCTCCGATCGAAGCTACGATTAATCGCGAAACTGGACAATTCAATATCCCTCGCGCTCGTGCTGCCCAAACTCGCTACGAATTTTACCTGCGTCCAGCCGGAGACGCAGCCCAGCAAATTTTAGCGCATCGATTTACCATCCAGCTCAGTCCCGACCAAACCGTTGACTATACGCTTGCCACTGCTCGACACGAACTCGGCCATGCCCTCGGTATTTGGGGCCACAGTCCCCAACCAACCGATACCATGTACTTTTCCCAAGTCCGCCGTCCGCCCCAAATTTCGACTAGAGACATCAATACACTCAAACAGATTTACGAACAGCCAACTCGTGTAGGCTGGCCGTTGACTGCTCACTGGTCACTGATAACTGGTCACTGGTCACTGCTCACTGACCACTGAAGATGATTACCCTGAGAAAGGGTGAAGTGGGAGAAGGTGTGAGGCAACTATGGCAAAAGGCGATCAAATTTATGTGCTTCGAGAGCTTCTTAACATTCAGGGAGTGTACGAGCATCATGGCATTGACTGTGGAGATGGCAGCGTTATCCATTTACGCAAAGGAACCGAAACCATCGAGCGCACCTCTTGGGCTACGTTTGTTTATGACGCTAAGTCTAAGGTGTATCTCAGGCAATACCGCGCTTGTTTTCTACCAGATGTAGTTGTTCATCGAGCAGAAAGTCGATTAGGTGAGAAAAATTACAACTTGTTGTTTAATAACTGCGAACACTTTGCTACTTGGTGCAAGGCGGGTGTGAGCGAGAGCCAGCAAATCAAGGATTTCATTCCTATAATTGCTAATATCAAGACCGATAATTTGTATCAGCCCATCCAGGAAGCCCTGCAAGCGACTGACCAAAACAACGCATCGCAGATGTTGAACAAAGCTTTAGCTGATATCAAGGTAGTGTGGGACAGCATTCAGCCGTCTTACAATGAGGCAGTTCGCGAGATGACTGTGTGGGATCGAGTTGCAAGGCAAGCGCTCAAGCAAGGCAGAGAAGACTTAGCCCGTGCGGCGCTTCAGCGCAAGCTCAACTATAAGAAACGCGCCACCGAACAGAAAGCGCAGTTGGATAAGTTAGCAACAATGACGGAAACCCTCATCCGTAACAAGATGAATTTATAAGAAATCTCGCATATTGATATGGGACGTGGCGGATGTGGGTTAAACGCGCATCAGAACTGACACCAGAAGAAAAAGCTGAGTTAGCCCAGTATTTACCTCAAGAAATTGATGTCAATACAATGGCAGACATTTTTTATTCCGTGTGTCAAAACTTTACTACACTGAAGGAAAAGTATGGCAAGGTAGAGCCTTGGGATATTGATTCTTACGTCGTAAAGACGTTTCTGCTCAGCCTATCTAACTTTGAGCTAGAAACGAGTAGAATTAATCACAAGCAAATCATTCCGCTCGATCGCGTACTCTCCAAACCTTGGAATAAATGGCGATTAGCTTTGGCTCTAGCTCATCTAGAGATTAAACAAACAGCTCCACCTATTCGAGTAAATGCGTATAAGGTTGAAGGTACGGGTTCTTGGTACGTTGCGATCGACGGAGTACATCGAGCGACAGCCGCTAAGATGATGGGTTACTCAGAAATCCAGGCAGAAGTCATTCGAGAAATTGTGCTTGATTGTGCGACTATTCGCAAAAGATGCCGCAAGTCCCCTAGAGCAAATTATCTGTTAGAGGTTCTAGGGATAAGACAGTCTTTACGAGGTATGTTGGGATTAATTTGGAACCTCGTTAAACGTACTAAATCCGAATTAGAGGATTGAGCGGTTGACCCTCCAGTTCAGTGATTCAGGGTAATGGATTTTAGCCTTGGTAAAATTGCCCTTCAAGCTGCGATAGCTGCTCGTCGATTTCAAAATGGTTGCATTGCTCCCACTTATCTGCGATCGACAAAATTTGACCGATGAGAGAGTAGGCATCCTGTGAATAGGACAGTTCAACTCTTGCCCAAGCGCCATCTTCTATAGCGCTATCTTCTATTGTGGCAAGGCTCTGCTCTAGTTCGGATCTAATGTCTTTGAGTAATTGACCTAGGCGTTTGGCGTTGCGTTTTTGAGCTTTGGCTTGTTGACGTGTTAGTAACATATTGATTTTTCTGACCTCTTCTGCTAATACTTCAACAGTAGAAAGTCTATGTCTTCCGGATAAAATACAATGTGTAACTTTTTCAAGTGACTGTGTGCCTTGGGGAAGGCTAGGGCAATTCTAGGGGCTACAGTCATCTAGGTGGTGCCAATTTGCCAACTGGTATTGTTTTTTAGGTGAAGCGATCGCATTCTGCCTTGATTTTCTGTTCTTTCATCTTTTGAGAGCGGGGCAATCTGCGCGGATAGGTAGGTGTTTTTTGTCAGGCGTCTTGAAAAATACCTCAACCGCTTGCTATCATTGATTTTGAAGCTTAGTTTCCAAATTTCTCATCCGCGCATTTTTGAAAAAGCTTGCTGGGACAAGTTTTGAGCAAATTGAGCAAATCGGGTCTTGCCAAACCCAACGCCTGAAATGCAACAATTTTTCTTATCCGCGCATCCGAACCATGAAAACTGCATATATTAAGCCTTTTAGGTTCCTGCGGTTCCAATCAAACCTAATCCCTATCAGGGATTGAAACTAGCCATCCAGCCTTGTACCAGGTGGGCTGTGCTTTGTTCCAATCAAACCTAATCCCTATCAGGGATTGAAACGAAGTTGGATTCGGCGCTGCCGACGCTTGACTATTGTTCCAATCAAACCTAATCCCTATCA
>DATNPC010000965.1:0-36962 GCA_036703375.1 Allocoleopsis sp. | reverse complement strand
CAAGGCACCTTCTTGAATCAAATCCAGAAAAGGAACGCCGCGATTGAGATATCGTTTGGCAATTGAGACAACCAAGCGTAAGTTGGAACGAATCATCTTCCGCTTTGCCACCTGAGCGCGATAGAGACGACTATCCAACTGACGTTCAGTCAACTCCAACGCTTGAGCCACGTCGGCTTTTGTCGGTTTGCGACCAAGTTCTTCTTGCAAACGTTCTTTGAGTTCCTCGATCGCGACTAAAAACTGAACGCGATTGGCTAGTTCCACCTCTTCTTCTGGCTTTAGCAAAGGATAACGCGCCATTTCTTTAAAAAACGCGCCTACTGTGTCATCAGAGCCAGTTTTTTGGTATCCGGTTGAACGGCTTGCCCCCAGAGAATCTTCTGAAAATTCAGCTTCTACTAGTTGCAAGTCAGCCTCTTCAATTTCTTCAATGTTATCGATGTGAGAAAAATCTGGATCTTCTGTAGACTTGAGATTATCAGCTTGGTTCAATTCAACAGTATTCATATGGGAAGTCTGAGTCGTGTGAGGTGTGAGTGTAATAAAAAATGGTGAGAAAGTTGCCAGAACTGGCTAACTTAAGTCCCTAACCAAAAACGAGCTTTCCAGAATGCAGTCTTCAACAAAACAACGAGAATTGAACGAGAGCGTGAAACGCCCAAGAATGGAAGGGTTGCGCTTGAGAGGCTTGAATCGCCAGCTTCGTGCAACAGTTATTAACGTTCGTAATAGCGCTGCTGGGCACAAGCACTGCGGCAATACCGATTCTGGAGCTAGTGGAATGAATTCCAGCTATCCCGAAGGAAAAGGAACTGATCCAAAACCCTCGAAATCTAATTTTCCACCCTTTGAAGTAGAAAATATTGATTCTAAGGCTACCAGAAGCAAATTGGCTAGCTGTCCCCCTCATTACAAAAAGTTGAAATAGCTTGATGAATGCATGCCTTGAGCCAGAAAGCTCAAAGCAAGCAATCGGTTAAAACGAATATCAATCAAGTTATTTCTGTACTTTCTGACGTTAATGAAAGTTTATCCATTTGACAACAATAACCTAGAACTCTCTAGACATGTAGCTTGGAGTGGAGGTCATAACTCCCTACTAATCTCGATCTTGCTGAAAATCGTTTGTTATATCAACTTGCTATAGCAATAGGATCTCATATCCCCTCACGTAGTCCTCTCTACCAATAGTGAGAAAACTTCAACTTTTGCCGAGCAGCACATGTCTAGCCATGATTACAGAGTCAGGAGAGTAGAGAGCGAGGGTTAACAGCCCCTAGGGGTGTGGTCATCAGGAGACGGCAAGATGAGTAGACAGGGGATACTTTCAACAGTGCGATCGCGAACAGCAGAGACATTCTTGAATATCTTTATTACAATTACACTTCTATCCTTAACCCTACGGAAATTCCTAGGGAAAACGAATCTCGCGCCTTTAATCACTAGCCCATGTCTCAAAATGTGACCTTTTCCCAACAAAAGCCAACCATCCACCGCACTGTGCTGGATAACGGCATTGTTGCGATCGCGATAGAAAACTCAGCCGCCGATATCATTGCTAGCCGTATCTTTATTCAGGCTGGGAGTCAGTGGGAACCCCGAGAAAAAGCAGGGCTAGCCCATCTGCTGTCAACGGTCATTACTAAAGGAACAGCCCAACAGTCTTCTTTGGAAATTGCTGAACGAGTCGAGTCAGTAGGGGCGAGTCTCAGTGCAGATGTATCCACAGATTACTTTTTGCTCTCGCTCAAAACCGTCTCCGCTGATTGGCCGGAAATGTTGCAGCTAGCGGGAGAGATTTTGCGATCGCCTAGCTTTCCAGAGTCTGAAGTAGAACTAGAGCGACATTTAGCCATCCAAGACATTCGTTCTCAAAAAGAGCAACCCTTCAACATTGCTTTCGACCAACTGCGTCAGGCAATGTACCAAGACCATCCTTACTCCATCTCCATTCTGGGTACAGAAGACACCGTCTCTACTCTCACCCGTGCTGACTTGGAGCATTATCATCAAACTTATTTCCGCCCCGACAATATGGTCGTAGCACTCGCCGGTCGGATAACACCAGAAGAGGCAGTCAAGCAGATTGAGCGAGTCTTTGGGGATTGGCAGTCTTCTCAGGCACCGCTAATTAAACCCTTGTTACCATCAGTCGAGTCTCAACCTCGAACATTAATTACGCCGCAAGACACGCAGCAGTCAATTGTGATGCTGGGCTATCTTGCCCCTCCGATGAAAAGTGCCGACTACGCCACCTTAAAACTCCTCAATACTTATCTCGGTAATGGTCTGTCCAGTCGCTTGTTTGTAGAGCTACGAGAGAAGCGAGGCTTAGCTTATGATGTTTCAGCCTTTTATCCCACACGCCAGTCCGCCTCAACCTTCGTCGTCTACATGGGGACAGCGCCCGAAAATACCGAAACAGCTGTTTTAGGGTTACGCACGGAAGTCGAGCGTCTGTGTCGTGTCCTCCTCAGTCCTGACGAACTGCAAGCAGCGAAAAATAAGCTACTCGGTCAGTATGCCTTGGGTAAACAGACCAATGCCCAGCTTGCCCAGACATATGGTTGGTATGAAGCGTTGGAACTGGGAATTGACTTTGACCTCCAATTCCAGCAGGAGGTGACTAGCGTTACTCCAGAGATGGCTCAAGCTGCGGCAAGGCGCTACTTCCTTGAACCTTACGTATCACTAGTAGGACCAGCTGAATTTATTGGTGATGGGGTCCGCGAGTAATACCATTTGGAGCGTGAACTTGCTAAATTGGAATTTCGGCAGTCCTCTCCCGCTCGGGTTTTCAGAATCCTTGCCCCCAAATGGTATAAGCCGACTCGTATGCACCAACAATCCCACAACGCGATCGCTCTTCGGACGTCGTGGGATTGTCAATGAGTAGGAGTGCCACTCTCACGAGCGGGTAAGAAAATCAAATTATCCTCTTTGCTGCCAATTAACCCGCGTTGACGGAGTTTGCCCATCAAGCGAGTTACAGTCACGCGAGTGGAACCAATGGCACTACCAATTTGGGCATGAGTTAAGGGAAACGGCAAACAGTAGCCGTTCTCACACGGTTCGCCAAATTCTTCAATTAATAACGTGAGAAATCCCAATAATCGGTCAATCGTGCGTCGTTGACCTAAGGTACTCAACCACAGCAGTTTTCGCTGGTGCTGGTACCGAAATGCATCCAAAACCTCTCGTCGGAAGTGAGGCCAGTTATCCAGATCGTGCCAATACATCCAGATCACGGATGTTTGCTCGACGTGAGCGTAGGCTTGAAGGGTAAATGGCGACTGCGCCACAATTTCAAACGGCTGACCTGCTGCCACAAAACCGAGGAATGCTTCCTCCGTCAGCTGATGTGCCAATTGGGATGGCGTCTTGTTGGTGCTGGCGCTAACTTGAGCTGTACCCACCAAGCGGATCGATCCACGCTGTACTAAATACAGCAACCCAGCACGGGCGGGAATTCGCTCATCTTTGCTAAACGTTCGATAACGGTAGTGTTCCTGCGCCCAGTCCAGAATCCGTTGCCAGGTCACAAAGGGTCGAGATGCCTCTGATATGGAGGGTGGTGAATGCATAAGTGGGAGCATTATGTGAGGAAACGCAGATTGTTTTAGATCTTACATGGAGACGAAAGTAGCAAAAAATACTTCCAATTGCCGCTTATTGTATGTGAATTTGTTGGGAAGTTGTGCTGCAATTGAATGGCTTTTGCAGCAGCAGATCGTAGTAGGTTTATCGGGGATCGGCATAAAAACAGGCAATTTACACGATGAACCTAAGCTAGTGCCTGAAACCATTCCTATGCATCGTGTATCCGATCGCAATTCTGTGATGTATCGATCTGCGATCGCTCTGAAGCTTTCGCCCCACTTACACCAATCCGCCTTTGATATTGCTAATCAGTTGGTCGCATCTTTTCCGAACGCTATCGATCGGAGTGCGAAGCAAATGGTATTGGAATTGACCGTTGAAGTAGAGTCTTCCGGATGGATTAACTTTTGGCTGAGCGATCGCACTTTAGCGACCTGGTTACAATATTTAATTCAGGTATCCCCTGGGAGGGGATTAAAGGAAAAAGAATCGAATCCTTGGCATGGGGAAGACGTTAAGAGAACGCAGCCAAAGCAGTTACTTAAAGGTCAAAACGATAGCCACACTCTATTTCCAATCCAGTATGCCCATGCTCGCTGCTGTTCGCTATTGCGCCTAGCTCATCAGTACGGTTTAGTTCAATTAACCGATGCGGACTTCAAAACTGCGAATTGGCAATTCGTTGAACCCAACCCAATTCCCTGGCTTAACGAGGAGCAAGGAGTCGATACAGCGCAGCGACACCTGCGGTTAGGACATCCAGCAGAACGGCGTTTGCTCGCTCAATTGTTAGAAGTGCAAGATGAAATCGCCAGCCTAGATCGACTCAGAGTAGTAAAACTCGCTAGCGCCTTAAGCCAGGAGTTTGAACAGTTTTACAGCAGTTGTCGTATTTGGGGAGAGGTGAACATTCAAACCCCAAAGCTCGCTCAGGCGAGGTTGGGATTAATTGCCGTGACTCAGAAATTACTGCGATCGCTTTTACAAGACCAACTCGGCGTATCTGCCCCAGTAGAACTGTAGCTCCATTTATAAAGCTTTGATGAAGTTGACGAAAAGTTGTAAAGAGGGAGTGACAAATTAAACAACCTTCGAGTATGATTCATCTTGTGTGAGGAGCGAACCAGTAAGGGAACCGAGACGAAACACGGCCAGTCGTCGGTTCCCTTTCTGATTGAAAGGCTTTTACAAATCAATAGTAAGTGGCTCACAAGATAAACGCTTCAATGGCAGCCGCTGCACCGTCTTGTTCGACGCTGGGAGCCACCCAATTGGCGATCGCTTGCACGTCTGTTGGAGCATTCCCCATCGCTACCCCTAAGCCCGCATAGTCCAGCATCTCTACGTCATTAAAGTTATCGCCAATTGCCATGACATTCTGGGGTTGCAAGCCCAGCAGTTCTTCGGTGAGATAGCGCACGGCTGTTCCTTTATTCGCCGCTGGATGCGTGGCTTCAAAGAAGGTTGCCACCGATTTGGTTAAGTAAAGCTCGGCAGGTGTGTATTGTTGGCGCAAGCTCCCTAATAGTTGCTCGATAATCGTCGTATCGTCACTGAGCGCTAAAACTTTGGTCGGTTCAGCGTGCAAAACCTTACGTAAGTCACCGACTGGGTTGGGGACAATATCGGCTCGTTTGGCGTAAAGTTGGGTTTCTGGCGTGATTTCCCGCACGTATAGCCGATCGTTGATGTAAAAGTGAACGGAAAGTAGCGATCGCAATGCCTCGCTCTCGAAGTAATCCAACAACTGCTCGGCGGTGGTGGGCGAAACGGGCAAGTGTTGGTGAATTGTTTGGGTCGCTGGGTCTTGAATCCACGCGCCTTGGTACGCCAAAATTGGCAGAGTGGAACCCACTTCAGCATGAAAGCGTAAGGCAGAGCAATACATCCGGCCCGTTGCGATCGCGACTTGAATTCCCTTGGCTTGGGCTTTACGAATCGCCTGCTTCACCGGTTCCCGAATGTCGTTGGACTGTCCTGCGATCGTCCCATCAATATCCAATACTAGTAATCGAATATCGCGGTCATCTAGGTTGATTGGGTTCAAAGCTGCCCATTGATTTACACTAGAGGGTTCTGGCATATAGTGTGAGTGTAGTTAACGGTTGTACAAGTAGCCAAACTCCTAAAGGGTAACAAGTCTGTTTGTGCTGATTCTGGATGACAGGGGAAGTAGGGAATAACAGCATATTTTCTAGCCTCTAGCTCTGAACTCTTTAAACCAGGCTTTGGTCGATCGATCGTCAATCAAAAATCCCAAATTGAATGATTGATAATAGGGTGGCTAGAACCAGTAAATGCCACATGATACCGTCAGACCATGACCGAAGGACAAACTCGCGCTCAGGTGGGTCGCTTTATCTTATCAACCACTTTTTGGCTGACGGTGTTTATTTTATCCGTCAAAGTTGCAGCCGCTTGGGCCGCGCAGTCGCTCAGTCTCATGGCCGAGTCGCTACACACTCTCCTTGCTGGCTTCAGTACCTTTTTGAGTTTGTTTGGGGTTCCAGGGGCGAACCGTCTAGAAGAACCTGCTATCTACGGTCATGGTAAACGAGAAACCCTAATTGCTCTGCTGGTTGTCGCGATTCTAGGTTTTGCAGGATTAAATTTGTTGGGTCTGTCAAGTCAGCAGTTAGTCGCGGCGATTCAAGGCAAAACGTTGATGTTTCCTGTTCGGGTTAGCTTACCGTTAGTGGAGTTATTGGGTGTGATTGTAGCGACTACGTTAGGTTTAGCAGTCCTAGGTCTTTACCAAGGTAGAACTCTGAGCAATGCTGCCCTACGATTTAACGCCAGCCAACTGCTCAAGGATGCTGTATTGACCTTATTGGTCTTGGGTGGGTTGGTGGCCGTTTGGTGGGGTATCGGGTGGCTGGATGTTTTATTCGCGATTTTACTGGTCTTGTTGGCGGCTGGAAGTTACTGGCAAGTCGTCAACTGGCAGTTACCGCTGTTGGTTCAGCATACCGCGATCGCACCTGAGGTTATCGCTCAGATGGCTCGCCAAGTGCGGGGCGTGACCCACTGTTACCGCATCCAATCGCGAGGTATTGTGGGGCGATCGGTTTTTGTTCAGATGCATCTGGTTGTCCATCCTGACTTTGTTGAATTCACGCCCCGAATTGCCGAACGCATTGAGCGAGCGATTCAAGAACGCTACGGTCCGGTTCAAGTTACCTTCTACCTCGATGATGACTTGATCGAGTCGATGGACATCAACGTTTCGCCTCCCTCAGAAGTCAACGGCAAACAAGATGAAAATTATGAGTGATGAATGAAAAATCTTAAATTCATCGAACCCAATCTACAAAGGTGCCATGTTCCCTTGAACTAGCAACACCACAGTCTGTAAAAGACCGACGATAAAACCTAAAATTCCACCTAAATTGACAATCGCCTGTAACTCACTTTTGACAATTCCTTGGATAGCAAGTTCTAAGTCTTCCGCCGATGTTGCATTCACTCGTTCAACAATCACCTGGTCGATTGACAAAATTGGAATAACCTGGGCCACAATATTCTCTAAGTCTCTCTCCAAATAGCGCTCTAAAATCAACGCTAATTCTTGACTGATGACATTGAGAGATGTGTTGACAGCCGTCGAATTCCGGAGTCGATTCAGGATAAGTACTGCGACATTATCCCAGTCGATCGATTGACCTAATCCTTTGAGCATGTCGGTTCCGCGTTCTTGAATGTAGCTACGAACCGTTTCACGGGTAGTTTTCCGCAACTGTCGTACTGTGGACACGGGCAAATTTTGCAGGGACACCGTTTGCAGCCATACTCGCAAGCGTTCTCGAATGGACAGTGAATAAATTAATTCGGCAAGACGCGTATTCGCGGCATCTTTTTCATCCAGACAATACGTCCGTAAACGAGTTAAGGTATTGCGTAAACCAAATAAATTGGCCACCACCCAATACGTTCCACTCGACTTCTCCCGGAATCCTTCATCGATAATTTGAATATTGCGATCGGTGAGAAAATCAACCAAGGCTTGCCGCATGACATCGGGAGGTAGGACGACATGTAACAACCAATCCGAAAGTTTCCGAGCTTGGTCTTCACTGAGTTGGAACTCTAACAAAACTTGGTCAAAGATTTGATTGATTTGAGCTTCTAAGAAATCTTCACGACGAGCTAGTACCCGAAGCAGACGGGGTAACGACTGACCGAACAAATCGCGAAGAATATTGGCAAGAATTTTTGCCGTTTTCTGCTCTTTATCCTGCTGAACTTGATCCAATGCCAGTTTGAGTAACCAGAGAATAACTCCCTGAACCCGCTCTGTTTCTAATAATCGGCTTGCCAGTTTTTGCAGCTCATCTGGGGTGAGTAGCGAACCCATGATCGTGTCTGAAATTCGCTTGGCCAGACGTTCTTGATTGCGAGGAATTAGACCCGGTGTAAAGGGTAGCTGACGCTTAGCGATATAAACGGGTTTATAGGGGCGAAATAGCATTTTAATGGCTATATCGTTTGTGAAATAGCCAATAATTGCACCCGCCACCGGAGGAGCAACATAAATCCAGAGAGTAGCTAGATCCAAGGCAACAGTCCAATACGCCAACGCTGAAGGGACATCCAACGGAAACCAGCAAAAATACTTAGTGTGCCCTCAGATGTTTTGCCGTTTTCCGATACCCCCCTAACCCTCATCTTAATTTGTGTCTCCGGTACTCTCGATGTCACGTTCGGGTTTTGTTAAAACGAGCACGCCCATCATGCCAAAGGCAATGGGGTAATGGGTAGCTGCAAATCCAGCATTTTTGGCTAAGCGTACCTGCTCGGAACCCGTGGGAAACCGCTCTAAGCTGGGAGCAATGTAGGCATACTCTTCGGTCAAGCCTAATTGTTTGGCGGCTGGTACGACAATCGTATCCAGATACCACTGCTGAAAAGCACGCAGTGACGGCTGGCTGGGGCGATGAAAATCTAAGATAGCTGCTTTGGCTCCCGGCTTGAGAACGCGGTACAACTCACTCAAGACTTGGGGAATATTCGTGACATTCCGCAGACCATAACCCATTGTCGCGCCATGGAAATAATTGTTTTCAAAGGGCAGAGCAAGCGCGTCCGCCTCAACCCAATTAATGGTTAGCGGCGGATACTGGCTCAAGGCTCGTTGTTTGGCGATCGCTAACAGAGCTGATGAAAAATCTACCCCATAAACGCAACCTATTGCTCCTACCTTCCGCGCTAGCAGTTGAGCCAGATCGCCACTACCGCAGCATAAATCCAAAACAGTGTCGCCGGGATGAGGATTGCTCCACTTAATGGCCATCAGCTTCCACACGCGATGCTGACCTAGGCTTAAGGTATTATTCAGCCGATCGTAAACGGGTGCAATCCGGTCAAATAGATCGCGAATGTCTGAAGCAGATGGGGCTAAGCAGCTATTGGGCATAAAAATTGTGAATGATAAAACGAGTTATAACGGTTCTCAATGGCATGAAGTACACCTGGAGGTTGGTCGTTCATAGTTCAGACGCTCGAAGACTCGCTACCGCTACGCTATGGCATTCACGAGGCAATGAACCATGAACCATGAACCAAAAACCATGAGTCTGTATTTCACCCAAGTGAGAATGGCTATATTTAGATTTTTTCATCATTGGAGAATCGATCGTTTAGCAGTTTCCGATCGCGGCTTGATAAGAGCGGACATTGGCGATGGCTAAGCCCACCTGCTGTGCCGACAGGTGAATCAGTTTTAACTCGTCTTCTCGAATCGCTGCACTTTTGGGCTTCCATTGGAGCGATAGGACTGCCAGTAACTCGCCTCGGTAAATAATCGGGACAACCAGGTGCGTCTGAATGCCAGCACTTTTGTAGCGTTCGGTACCCGCTAGGGGAGTTGTACTGGACGCATCCACCCAAACTTGAAGTTCGGAGGTTTTAATCGCTTCTTGAGCCAGCGGATCGTTCTCTAAGCTATCTTCAAACGCGTCTGATTTGGTGTAGCTGCCTCGTGTTGCACTAAGGCGATCGCGCTCGACTAGCTGTAGAATGCAGGCATTCGCATTGAAGTTTTCGCCAAAGGCTTTTGCGATCGGTTCGAGGCAAGTGTCTAAACACTCTGAGTCTTGCGTCACCTGCACAATGGTTGCCAGGAGTGCGGTTTGTGCCTGTGCTCGATGCAATTCCTCCGTTCGCTGCTTGAGCAGTTCATACGTTTCAGCCGCACGTTGCACGACAACTCTCAGCTCATGGGGGTCCCATGGCTTCGTAATATACTTGTAGACTTGTCCGGCATTAATCGCCTCAACCAAGTCCTCCACATCGGTAAAACCAGTCAGAATGATTCTGACCGTGTCCGGAAAATCGGGAACCGTTTTGCTTAAAAATTCTGTTCCCTTCATTTCTGGCATGCGTTGGTCAGAAATAATCACGGCGACTTCGCCCTCAGTCGAAAGCATAGACAGAGCACTAACTCCGCTTTCTGCCCTCAAGACCTGAAAATCTCGCCGAAAGGTGCGGTAGAGTAAATCCAGATTATCGGGTTCATCATCTACCACTAGCATTTTGGGTTTTTTGGGTCGCTCTAAACTCATTAATTGACGGCTGATCCTCTCAAAATCGGG
This sequence comes from Allocoleopsis sp., assembly GCA_036703375.1. Taxonomy (GTDB): domain Bacteria; phylum Cyanobacteriota; class Cyanobacteriia; order Cyanobacteriales; family Coleofasciculaceae; genus DATNPC01. The sequence goes on along the minus strand of DATNPC010000965.1, from coordinate 26,769 downwards.
AATTGCATTGTCCATAACGATACAACAGGCTCCTTTCGGCAAATTCGGGCAGGCGATCGCTCTCTGGTAAGGGTTAATTTCTATTTACATTTGCCTAGGGAATAAAACGGTCTGAAAAACGGTTTTTTATGTATACTCGCACCCAATGAGTAGATTTTAGACTGAATAGGCGAAGGACTAGGGTTGACCTATAGAGTCGTTAGCTTCTTGTGGGAACTAAGTAATATAACAAACTCAGCGGCTGGCTTTGCAACCGTTGGTGTCATGTAGGTAGGTAGATAGCCTGACGACAGGGGATAGTTCCAGACGCCTGCACTCCCAATCCCTGCACAGAAGAATGATAAATGCTTTCCCTACCTACTGGTATGTGTATTGATAGCCTAATCAGGATACATTAAAGAGACTGAGTGTATCTAGAAGTTGGAAGAAAGCCAAAGGTTGAAAAAGGGTGAGACAATTCCTTTCACCTCATGTTCTGTCCACGAACAACCTACCCCCAACGACTAGATGTGTCCAGAGATATCTTGCCCATTGAGAGCGCTGTTACTTTCTCTTGCATCATGACTGAAATTCCATCGGGCAATCCCGAACCTCAACCTCAACCTGAATCAGGGAACCAAAGTGTTGAAGATTTATTCCTCATGCTACGGCGCAAAGAAAAAAATTGGGTTGAGTGGGGACGCGCTTGTCAGCAGCTACAAAAAGCAGGCTATAGTTCTCAGACAATTTTTGAACAAACTGGATTTGAGCCAATCCAGCAAAATCAAGTAATTGTGGCATCTCAGGTTTACGCCACGTTGGAAAATGCTGGTATATCTGATGCCGTGCGATCGCGCTTCGAGCGCACGGGTAGCGATAGTTTATACGAATTACGCATTCTGCACCAAAGCGATCGCGCTCCTGCTGCGGAATTTATTGTCTCCAGAAATCTTGACTCGGAGGGAGCGCGTGAAGTTGCCAGAGCGGTTAAAGAGTTCTCTCGCCGCAGTTCTCCACCGGAAGGGTTTACCAGTCATCCGGGTGATGCCGTTGCCTACGAGTATTGGAAAGTCGCTCGACACCACAACGATTTACAAGAGCGTTCTCGTCTGATTGCACGCGGTTTAATGTTTGCCCACAGCCAAGAGGCGCGACAACAGATTGAGAAGTTGCTCACGGAGTTTGCTGGCGGCAAACAACGTCCGGCTCCTAGTCTGCCTGTCTACCGCCTGGAAGCTGACGAACAACAGCCCCGCCTCCTGCCGATAGCCGGCCAAATGCCGCTGACAACTGCCCAACTCAAGGAGGTGGCTACGCCCCAGACGACTGGTTCCTTCCAGATAGTTCAGGGAGCTATCAATCAAATGCTAGTGGCCATACCGGGTTGGCAAGTTATCTTGAAGGCGAAAGACCCTGTGGGCATTTTGTGTACTAGCGATCGCTTGCCTGGTACAAAAACTGGTAAAGCTGAAGAGGTGCTTGCGATCGTCGATCGCGCAGAGCAGGAATGGAACAGCGACAGCTATTATGCGGTTGAGCAGTCCGGGCAAGTCGAAATTCAATGGTTTCCTGAGACTCCAACTGTTCCCCTCCTAGCTCGCTTGGTCTTAGTGCTACGCCCGAAAAGGATTCTAGATGAATCTTTGAGCCGAGATGTCTGGCAAATTGACGAATAAGAGGGATTTGACGCAACGAACAGATTGCCGGAGTGGGGATTGAACCCCAACTAAAATTCTCGCTGCCTGCGTTAGCTCTCGGATTAAGAGTTCCCACACCCGAGCGAGCAGTGATTAACGGTTCACTGCTCGCTGTTGGTTATTGACTCGACACAGTTGCTTCTACACTCGCGGGTGGAATTCTCACAGGAGCCGAGCGAGCCAGCAACAACCAGCCCCCTTGAGCCGTTGTGTAACCGATTTCTGCCATGTAATCGCGATCGCGCACGGCTACTGTCACGTATCGATCTCGCTCTAATTCGTCACACTCATAGTGTTGGCAACCATGAGTTTGTTGAGTATTCGGATCGATTCCCGTCACATCACAAATGCGTAAGGCCAAGCGAGTGCCACCTTGCTGCCGTAGTGCGGCTTTTTGCTGTTCGGAGACATTCCAGTGGACGTAGGCATCCTGGAAATTCCGAGGTGTCAGAACAATAGTGCTTTCCACCTCTGGCTGTTCTTGTTCGTCTGCCATCCACGGATCGGCCGTAACTTCAGTTTCCGTTGATGGCGCTGCTGCTTGCGCGACGGCAGGACTGCTGCTTGGAATCACGTCTTCTAGCTGTTGACCTGGAGGAATTCTCACAGATGCTGACCGAGCCAGTAACAGCCAACCCCCTGTAGCAGTGGTATAGCCAATCTCTGCGATGTAGTTGCGATCGCGCGCGGCTATTGTCACATAACGGTCTCGCTCTTGTTCGTCACACTCGTAATGCTGACAAGTATGAGCGGGTTGAGTGTTCGGGTCAATTCCCGTGACATCGCAAATGCGTAACGCTAAACGAGTGCCACCTTGTTGCCGTAACGCGGCCTTATCCTGTTCGGAGACATCCCAGTGGACGTAGACTGACTGGGCGCTGCGAGGGGTTAGGACGATATTACTCTGACTTACAGGTTGCTCGTGCGGCTCAGCGAGGGAAGGCTCAGCGACTTGTTCAGCGACTGTTGCACTTCCGGCTTGACTGCTGCTATCTCCTGAGTGAGTCGGAGGAATTCTCACGGGAGCCGAGCGAGCGAGTACTAACCAGCCCCCTTCGCTAGTGGTATAGCCAATTTCTGCTATGTAGTCGCGATCGCGTACAGGAACGGATACGTATCGCTCTTGCTCTAATTCATCGCACTCATAGTGCTGGCAACCCTGAGTTTGTTGAGTATTGGGGTCGATTCCCGTCACATCGCAAATGCGTAATGCCAAGCGAGTACCGCCTTGCTGCCGTAATGCGGCCTTGTGCTGTTCCGAAACATCCCAATGGACGCGAGCGTCCTGAAAACTGCGGGGCGTCAGGACAATGGTACTTTCACTCGCCGGTTGTTCGCCCTCGTCGCGAGCGGTGGAAGTTTCAATTGGTTCTGAAGGAACCGCTGAACCGGTACTAGCCGGTAAATCGAGTTGTTCTGCCGGGGAGATGTCCTCTGTTTGCTCGGATACTGCTGGAGCCGGAGTGACGTCAGGTGTCGGAGTCGGGTTGATACGATCGCGGTATGCGCTAATCCGATCTGTTGAAGATTCTTCCTCGCTATCCGATGTTGAGCGATCGCTTTCTGGTGCGAGATCGGGTTGGGTCTGGCGATTTTGCAGTAACCACCACACCAATAATCCTAGAATAGCGATCGGTAGCAGCCAAACCCAAAGCGGAATTCCCCCTTTTGAATCAACGGAAGTTGCCGAATCTGCATTACTGCCAGAAGCTGGCGATGGCTCTGTACTGGGAGCAGCCGTGGGAGCTTGCGCTCGGACAGGTTCAAGTTCCAGCAACGCTGCCAAGGGTTTGGGAGTAGCAGCGAGAGCCAAAAGTAATGCCAGAGTAGCTACTGAAGTGTGTTTTTTGTGCAACATCTGAAAAGCAGCGTGACAGCCCCGAGCGACATTTATTTTTGCAACAGCTCATTATATAGCTGTCGCTGCACTGGGAGTTATACTTCGAGCGGTCAGCTTTCAGCAGTCAGCTTTTTCACCTTTTTCAACTGGATAGTTATTTCTGCCATGCTGCACTAATCACTAGGCACCGAAGATGAGCGATTATCGATCGCCCAAATTTACAAGATTTAATTTTTCGTATTCTGTCAGACATTTTTGCATGTATCGCCAATGCCCGATTTCCTTTGTCTCCTCATAAATTGCTTTAGCATGCAAGTATTTTTTCCAAGCTTTTGCTTTAGTCGAGAGGTCTGGTACTGGCTGTAAACTGGGTTTTACGGCGGCTTCTGACTCTACAGCAGAGAGAAGATTGCAATTTTCTGATTCTTGTCGGCGCTGTAGACGTTTTTGTTTATGCTTGATGCAACATAATCGACTGCGAGCTGTTAATGCCATGTCGATTCTCCTAATAACAGTAGATGATTGAGTTACTATCGATCGATCAAACATTTCAAACCTCACGATTAGGCAAGGCTTTTTCTAATGCTTTTTGATGGCATTGTGAAAAAAAAATCAATCGATTGGATAGCGAGCTTAGAATTTCTGAGAACTCCCTTGGCTCTCAAAAAAATCTAGTCACTAAGTATCTGGTTTCACAGTTAATCCACGGTAAAAAACAGCAGCTATCTCGATTGCCGAGGAAATAATGACGCAGTGTTTACGACCAAAACCAATACTGTTTTGATGGGGATCGATTTTCCCACCACTTGCTCCAAAGGGTTTCGCATAGAAACACTTTTGAATTCTGCTCTTACAACTAGAGAGCTACTTTTCTATTTTATCTCAGCAATAATTTAATTATTTTATAATTATTTGTCTATGACAAGCAGCAGAACGAAGATTCACGAAATCTTTAATTTTTCCGAGAACTTGTAAATATTTATCAAAAAATTGCTCGCTGGGTCGGATGTAGTTTTATGTCTGGCTAACTTGGGAAAATTGAGTATTAGAGATCGCTTGTTGATAGGCTTTGACTTGTAAATCGATGCCGGTAATTGCCGTACCAACGACGACGGCATAAGCGCCTAATGCGATGGCTTCTTGTGCCATCTGGGGTGAAGCAATGCCACCTTCGCAAATGACTGGGACATCTAGCTGTTCGACTAACTGAGCGAGCAGGCTGAAACCCGGTGGAGCGAGATATTTGGTTTGGGCAGTGTAACCATAGAGGGTTGTACCAACAAAATCAGCACCGGCTTTTTGTGCCGCGATCGCATTTTCCAGCGCATCCACATCTGCCATAACTAACTTGCCCAATTCAGCGTGAATTCGAGCAATTAACGTCTCAACTGTTTCGCCTCCAGGACGTTGTCGTTGAGTCGCATCGATGGCAATAATGTCAGCTCCAGCCGCAGCAACAGCCGAGGCATGATGAAATTGAGGCGTAATATAAACTTCAGAGTCTGGCAACTGCTGTTTCCAGAGACCGATAATTGGAGTAGTTGGACATTGCCTGCGTACTGCCTGAATATGAGCTGGAGTATCCAGACGAACCCCTACAGCTCCCTGATTAACTGAAGCTTGTGCCATGGCAGCGATGACGAAAGGGTCGTGCAACGGTGAATTTACAGGAGCTTGACAGGAAACAATCAGACCCTGACGTAACGTCTGAACTAAACTACGAGAACTAGCTGCCATACTAGAAACTGGAGACGACAGACCATGAAGCATCTTAACTCAACAGCTGGAGTGTAGCGCTACATGCCTCCCGATATTTCCCAGTTAACATTAGTGACAGAACCATCCCGTTTAGGCAGGAAACTCGCTTTAACCAGGGTTTTAGTTGGGAGCGATCGCGCCACTGCGATATCGTTGCATATCTTACCGTCGAGCGAGAGATAGATAGATCGAGACCAACAACCCAAGCGATTCAGGGCCGACAGACCCTACAGTGGGAATGATGCAACCTAATCCACGATTAGTTGAAAGATGTCTTGGACAACGAGAAGCATCTACTAGGAATAAAGCTATGAAGCCAGAACACCTACAGCAAATACTAGGCTACTACCTTGAGGATGCTCAAAACCACCTCATTGTTATCGAGCAACATTTGCTGAATTTGCAAGGCACGATTAAAAACCCAAAAGTTGTGGGTGAGCTATTCCTGGCTGCTCGTTGCAGTATTGTAGGCGGGGCAAGCCTACTACCGATTAGTAGCACGTATATCACTAGTATTCATCAAACTGGTTTTTGCATAGCCGACTGTTTCCATGTCTTGCAACAGGAGAGGGCTATCGAGGTGGACTCCAAGCTAGAAGGTTTATTGTTGCAGGTATTTCATACCCTCAAAGAGTTGATCGAACAACTCAAGGAACCTGCTGGGTTGACAGATGATAAGGCAACTGAAGCGATCGCACAACTAGAACCAACTCGAAAAGCTCTCATGGTTCATCTGAATTGGTTAGTTCAGCGATCGCATGCTAAGAACCACCCAGAAAGTGCGATCGCGTTAGACTCAACAGAAGGGGTGCCTTCTCTGGAAGATTTAGAATCTGTGATCGATAAACTCTCAATGGATAATGCTTCAACCCATTAATAGCGACGAGCGATCGAGGTTTTACAGGGGGATTTAAACTCCTGTTATGCCGTACTTGTGGTTGAGTCGGTGGACGTTGTGACGGCGGGACGCCCTTGATAAATATCCAGAAAGACTTGGATCGCACAAATAATCGCAACGATCGCGATGACTAGAATCGGTAATAATGTTTTGCCGGCGATCGCTAACGCGATCAAAATCGCCACTGCCCCCAATCTGTGTTTGGTTCTCGCTTTGCAATAGAAGATGATTCCAGTGCGATGCAGAATCGCTAGAGAGAGAAAGCACAGCGCGACTGAACCACAAATCAACCAACGTTCGTTATCCGGCAAGGCTTGATTGGCAGCACTTAAAATTAGGTGTTCCACACCAACGCCCGTCGCCGCAAGTCCAATAACCAAGGGGAGATGGATGTAAAGCCAGATTTGAAATACTTTGATGCGGCCTGAAGCTCCGGCGGCTCGTAGCGCCGACCCTCCAACATTCTCAAAGTAGACCCACCACAAACAAAAAGCAATACCGAAGCCGAATACAGCAGCCAAAGCGCTCATTCCATTCCATTTCATTTCGGCAACACCATTGACCACAGCAATAATTGCCTCGCCCAAGACGATAATGGTAAATAGCCCAAAACGCTCTGGTAAGTGTTCAAAGTGAGGGAGTAGTTGGCGTTGATGCTGCTGGCCCGTGAGTGGTGTAGCAAAGTCGATCGCGAGTCCTAATGCCCAAAGGAGAAACCGGAATGGGATAGGGACAAACGCAGAAATCAGCCAAAGGCAGACAGCGATCGTAAATCCAATGGAATAATGCGTAGTCAGCCCTCGTGCTGCTTTGATATGCCATCCTGCCCACAGATATTCAAGCACCAGCACCACTCTAGCCGCAGCATAAGAAAGAGCAAAGCCGACGGAAGTTTCGCCTAAGCCGTCATGGACATTGACAGCTAACGCAGCAACGGTAAGCATCTGTAAGCCCATCAGCAGCCGCCGTGCAATACTATCACTATCGAATCGATTGGCATAAAATGTTGTACCAATCCATGCCCACCACACGGGTATAAATAATGCGACAAAGCTTAAAAATCCAGTTAGCGTGACATCTTTACTCAGATTGTGAGCAAGTTGGGAGACTGCCACCACAAACACCAAATCGTAAAACAGTTCCAGCCAAGTAGCGCGACGGGGTTCCGTCTCGTTTTCTTCACCGATACGCAGACGTGGAGATTGCAACCAGCTTTTCATAAGAATTGCCTCAATTTTTCAGATTGAGATGGAGTGGGGTGAATATAGCGATTCTCCAATCAGTTGAACACAGATAATAAGTATAGGCAAGGCATGCGTTGCCCAACTGTGTAGTCTATACAACTGAGAATCGCTCAATTTTCCTCTGTTGATTTGATAGTATATCTGTCGCCATAAAGGTTAGGAAAGATGTCATGGCTCAAACACCCCTGTAGTAGCAATAAACCTTATGTCGCCTGCCTTTTGCTATATGACTCATGTGAGACAAATTTGCGAAAGCTGCTCGCAAGACAGCGAGGTAAGTTGATGAGTTTTGCAGGAATCTCTTGTCTCTAACTCGTCATCAATGCTGTCACTTTGTGCAATAGCAATTCTGGTTCTATCGGTTGAGCTAAATAATCATCAACTTCAGCGCTCAGGTCTTGCTCCTGTAAGGTAGTTATTGTGGAATTGATTAAAGCTATGACTTTAATTTGTTGAGTAGCTGGCGACTGCCGTAGGTAGCAACTAATCTCGTAACCATCCATTCCCCGTAACTGCCAATTTAAAATCACTGCTTGAGGCTGGAGTAGGGCAATTTGCTCGATCGCTGTTGAACCATCAATCAGCCAGACTACTTGATAACCCGCTGCTGTGAGAATTTCGCAAATTGGTGTGGCATTCTCCTCCTGCTCTTCCACTAAGACGATGCTGCCTGGGGTGTCCGAGTTCTGCCCCCGAGGGATTCTGGCATTAGCTGGGATAGTTGAAGGCAAGGGTTGAGCTGGCAACCAAACGGTGAAAAAAGACCCCTCACCCAGCATCGATTCGACTTCAATTCTGCCTCCATGCAGTTCCACCAGCTGTTTAGTCAATGCCAAACCTAAGCCTGTACCTTCATAGTTGCGGTGATAGGCTGTTTCTAACTGCTGAAATTTGTGAAACAGGAGTGGTATTTGTTCCTCAGCAATACCAATCCCGGTGTCTTCAACCTGAAAGACTGCCACGTTATTCTCTCGCCAGACCCGTAGTATGATATTGCCGCCTTCGGGAGTAAATTTGATGGCATTACCTAAAAGATTAAACAGGATTTGCTTAACCCGTCGCTGATCGGCACAAAAGCGATCTTCACTCATCCGCACTCGGAAATCCATCTCTAAGTTGAGCTTTTGGAGGAACGCTTTCTCTTGAAAGGCTCGTAAAGCCTGGTGTGTCAATTTACCCAGAGAAAATTCACTAATATTTAAAACAGCTTTCCCCGCTTCAACTTGAGATAAATCGAGAATATCGTTAATCAGTTCCAAGAGGTGTTCCCCACTCTCCTGGATGGTTTTTAAATAGCGCCGTTGTTTGGCTACAGGTACGGTTCGTGGGCCTTCCTGGCCGTATGACCAACGCAAAAGCGTTGCCGACATGCCAATCACGCAGGTTAGAGGCGTGCGTAGCTCATGACTCATCGCCGCAAGGAATTCGCTCTTGGCACGGTTGGCAGCTTCGGCCGCTTGCAGTGTATCTCGAAGGGCTTGCGTTCGTTCAATCACCCGTTGTTCTAGCGTGTTTTTTTGTTGTTGCAATTGAGCATATAAATGTGCCTGGTAAATGGCAACACTCAAATGCTCTGCAATCAATGTTAGAAACGTTTTTTCACTTTCTTGCCAATAGCGTGGCTGAAAACACTGATGGGCAATCAGTAGCCCCCACAGGTGATTTTGAACGACAATCGGTGCGACTAACTTCGCTCGAACCTGAGTTTGTTGCAGGAGTTCCAGCAGGCAAGACGAATTCTTATAAGCTATTTCAATATCATCAACCGCAAACGTTAGCCCTTGGCGATATTTCTCTGTACAGTTCGGTACCTGAAGCCAGCAGTCCTCTTTTTCAATCAAATTCAGCACTGAGGGAATAGCATCAGAGGCTCTCGCTTCATAGCTAACACAGCCCCAACGCACTTTAGAGTTGAGGAGTGAGGGTTGAGAGGTGGAGGATCGGTGAGACGATGCTACCTCGTCTGCTGCTACAGCTTTCTCTGATTGGGTAACGTCGCTTGTCCAACTGAATTCGTCGAATTGATAGATCACTAAGCGATCGACTTGCAGAAATTGTCGCACCTCCTCAACCGCTGTTTTGAGAATGACTGGCAACTCTAAGCTTTGGCGAATGTGAGTTGTGACTTGATGGAGAAGCCGTTCTTGTTCAACCTGTTGGCGCAGCGCATGCTCTACTAAAGGTTGACAGACAAGAGGGGAAGGAGTTGGGGCGAGTGGGACTAATTTGTGGGTTTCACCCGACGCAAGAATTTCGATCAGTGAAAGCGTAAATTCACTTTGAATTGCGCCATCATTGGGTCGCAGGGAAGCTTTAGCACGTTCGATCGCATTTAAAGTAGTGGTGTGATGCTCTACCTGGTGCGCTAGCTGAGTTAGGAAAATCGCGATCGCATCCGAATCGAATGACAATTCGACTTGGTACAGTGTTCTACGATTGTCATTGTTTTCTGAACGTTCTAGCTTTTGCTGTTCTCCCAAGAGCAACGCACTGAACTTTGTTGACACCAATACAGTAAACCGTTGCGCCGGAAACGCTGGAGCAACTCTAGTAAGAGGAAGCAAATCCTCTGTTATAACTGCTGCCCCTTCGCCAACTGTTGACTTCATTTGCTGCAACAGTGCTTGTAGTTTTTCAAAGATCGCCAAGGGCAAAATTCGGCGAAATCTTGGATCACCTAATGTAGGCATTACTTTGGTTTATTCTCACAAAGCGACGACGCTTCACCCATGAGCCTTATCTATTCGTTCCAAACATCAAAATAATTGGGCATTGGTGTAGCCCCTGCTTTGAGCCTATCTAAGTTACGGCAACCCAGACATACTATATTCTTCAATCTTCATCTTTCATATCTATCTATAGATCGGGAATGAGTAACAATAGAGTCGCTATTCGATGGAGCCAGAGAACGACACCATGCATCGTATTGCTGCAACGCCAGGAGGGTGGAACCCGCAAGCTGAAGGTGTGATTTTTATAGAACAGACACCCGCACCTATCATTGTCCTCACGGCAGCTGATACAGATATTCAGACTTTGGCAGCATCAATGGTTCATTTACCCGCTGGGTTTCCAGCCCTACGGGTGGTCAACCTTTTACAGTTGCAACAACAACTAAGTATTGATACTTATGCAGAAAGTAATCTAGCATTTGCCCAGATTATTATTCTAAGACTGTTAGGGGGACGTTCCTATTGGTCATATGGCTTAGAAGTTGTGCGAGAAACGGTACAAACCACGGGGGCTGCATTGGTCGTACTTCCCGGCGATGACCGTCCCGATCCAGATTTGATGAGTCATTCAACCCTAACCCTTGGGGTCGTTCACCAGGTATGGCGTTACTTCACCGAAGGGGGTGCCGAGAATTTCGCCCATGCTCTCAAATTTGTCGCCGATGTCTGCTTAGGGCAAACCAATAATCCACCCCCGCCACAATTGGTACCTCGTGTTGGTTTATATCCGTGGCGCATCGAACCCCCTCAACTTACGAGATGGGGAGATGGGGAGACGGGGAGACGGGGAGAGAGTCAAGCCAACACTCACAACCAGCAACCAACAACCAACAACCAAATTGGCATTCTCTTCTACCGCGCTCATTACCTAGCCGGAAATACCACACCAATTGATGCGCTATGTCAAGCTTTAGCAGCGCGACAGTTAGAACCCATACCCGTGTTTGTTTCTGCCTTAAGCGACCCCGATGTGCAGGCAGAGTTGCTAACGTACTTTCAACCGAAAGAGGGGTTGGGGATTGAGGTGTTGCTGAATACAACTAGTTTCTCTCTAGCCAAATTGGAGGCAGAGGTACCTCAGTTAGACTTGTGGAAACGCCTCAATGTGCCGGTGCTACAAGTTATCTTCAGCGGTGGCACGGTAGAACAGTGGTTCGACCAGTTTCAGGGATTAACACCTCGCGATACAGCGATGAATGTGGCACTGCCAGAGGTCGATGGACGGATTATTACTCGTGCTGTCTCGTTTAAGTCGGTGCAAACGCGGAATCCCCAGCTAGAAACAGATGTTGTCGTGTACGAACCAATACGCGATCGCATTGAGTTTGTTGCCGATTTAGCTGCTAATTGGATGAAATTACGGCAAACGCCCCCAGTCAAGCGACGAGTAGCCTTAATTTTGGCGAACTATCCCACCCGAGACGGGCGTCTTGCCAATGGAGTTGGGTTGGATACGCCTGCTAGCTGCGTAGAGATTCTTAAAGCCTTACAGCAGGCAGGTTATCAGGTTGAAGACATACCAGAAACAGGGGACGAATTAATCAAGCGCTTAACGGCTGGAGTCACCAATGACCCAGAAGGACGAGACTGGCGAAGGGTCGATCGGCAGTTGTCCTGGCAAGAGTATCAACAGTATTTTGCAACATTACCCCCACAGGTACAAACAGGAATTTGCGATCGCTGGTCAGGAGTTAGTGGTGCTACAACGGACAATTTTCCGATTCCAGGCATTCAACTGGGAAATATCTTTGTCGGCATTCAGCCATCGCGGGGCTACGATCTTGACCCGAGTTTGAATTATCATGCTCCGGATTTAGAGCCAACTCCTGCTTACCTCGCGTTTTACCATTGGCTGCGGCAACACTTTGGAGTGCAGGCAGTTGTCCATGTGGGCAAGCACGGAAATCTGGAGTGGCTGCCAGGGAAGAGTGTAGCGCTATCGAACCAGTGTTATCCAGAAGTGGCATTGGGAGCAATGCCTCATTTCTATCCTTTTATTGTCAACGACCCTGGCGAGGGGTCTCAAGCAAAGCGCCGTTCGCAAGCCGTTATTATTGACCACTTGACGCCGCCCATGACTCGGGCCGAACTGTATGGGCCTTTGCAAAAACTGGAAGGATTAATTGATGAGTATTACGAGGCGCAAAGTTTAGACCCGTCTAGGCTACCGATCATTCGCGATCGCATTACCGAACTCATCGTGCAAGAAAATCTGCACCAAGATTTAGGGATTAAAATCGAGACGGGTATGGAAACTGGGAATACTTTGCCCCTACTAGAGGAATTCCTGACCCGTGCTGATGGGTACCTGTGTGAATTGAAGGAAGCCCAAATTCGCGACGGCCTTCACATTTTCGGGCAGTGTCCTCAGGGGCGTCAACTGCGAGATTTGATTGTCGCGATCGCTCGTCATCCGGGTCGCGATCGCATCGGTTTAACTCGTGCTATAGCTCAAGATTGGGGATTGGATTTCGATCCGCTGACAGCTGATTGGTCAACAGTTAGCGATCGAGGGTCAATGGTCAATGGTCACAATTGCCGCACGATTGGTGACATTGTTGAGGTGCTAGAACAGCAGGCCGCCGTTTTAGTCGAACAGCTACTCGCAACAGACAACCAACAACAAACAACGGCCAATGGACAACGGACAAAGCGAGAATTAGACTGGATACGCGATCGCCTTTTCCCTGCCCTCCAGCAAACGAACCGGGAACTCTCGCAACTCTTGCAAGGACTGGAGGGGCGATATATCGAGAGTGGCCCATCGGGCGCACCGACACGAGGACGCCCGGAAGTACTGCCAACAGGCCGCAACTTCTACTCAGTCGATATCCGCGCGATTCCTACCGAGACAGCTTGGGATGTTGGGCGTAAGGCGGCGGAAGTCTTGATCGAACGCTATACCCAGGAAAACGGCGAGTATCCTAGAACGCTAGGTCTTTCCGTATGGGGAACCTCTACCATGCGGACGGGGGGCGATGACTTAGCCGAAGCCTTGGCTTTACTGGGTGTTCGACCCGTGTGGGATGGCCCATCGCGTCGAGTAGTCGATTTTGAAATTTTGCCCCTGTCAGTATTAGGGCGTCCCCGCGTGGATGTGACGCTACGGATTTCTGGCTTTTTCCGCGATGCGTTTCCGAATTTAATTGAGCTATTTGACCAAGCCGTGCAAGCGGTTGCTGCCTTAGATGAACCCCCCGATGATAACCCTCTCGCGTCGCAAGTGAGACAGGAACGAGAGTCTTGGGAAGCGGCGGGGTTGAGTAGGGAGGAGGCACAACTGCGATCGCGTTACCGCATCTTTGGTTCTAAACCGGGCGCTTACGGCGCTGGGTTACAGGGCTTAATTGAATCTCACAACTGGACTTCGGAGCAAGACCTTGCCCGTGCTTACATGAATTGGAGTAGTTACGCCTACACGAGTACTCCAACTAACCCCCCCTTAGCCAGGGAAGGAAGTGAGGCAGCCGGTTCTCCTGCGTTGAATCAGAGGGGGCTGGGAGGGATAGCAGCACCTGAAGCCTTTGAGCAGCGTCTCCAGCAAATGCAAGTTGTCCTGCACAATCAGGATAATCGCGAACACGATTTGCTAGATTCTGACGACTATTACCAGTTTCAGGGGGGTCTAACCGCCGCCGTGCGGGCTTTGACGGGTCAGAATCCTCAAACGTACTTTGGGGATAACTCCCTTCCCCAAAACCCAAAAGTTCGGCAGTTGCGAGAAGAAATTGCACGGGTGTACCGTTCTCGTGTCATCAATCCCAAGTGGATTGAAGGGGTAATGCGTCACGGTTACAAAGGGGCGTTTGAAATGTCGGCAACGGTGGATTATTTATTCGCCTACGATGCCACTGCCAATTGCGTTGAAGATCATATGTATCAAGGCATTGCTCAGGCGTATCTATTTGACCCAAAGGTGCAGGAATTTATCCAGCAAAAGAATCCTTGGGCGTTGCGAGACATGGCAGAACGGTTATTGGAAGCGCATCAACGAGGATTGTGGCAAGAGGTAAAGGGAGAAGTATTAGAGGGACTGAGAGCGATCGCACTTCATGCTGAGGCGGCGATCGAATCGACCAATTACTGAATCAGCGATCGCTAACCTACAGAGAACTATTCCTCGCTCGCTCGGCTGTATAACCCGAATGCAGGAGGGCAAATACTTCTGCTACGACTAGACTTTTTAGCAGAAAGGTGCATTAGAGAGTTTTGTCCTTTGAGGGGTAGTGAGTATGAAATCTAGTGTTCTAGCAATTACAGCACTTCTTGCCACGTTGGGACTCGCATTCCCGGCTTCTGCACAAGTCAGTTGTTGGCAGAATAGTTACTCTATTTATTGTCCAAATCTAGATGCTCAGTGGTTTGACGACTACTACTACGATCGCTATTATTACGAGCAACGGGATCGCAATCCTTACTTGTATAGGGACCTCAACCGAATTTACTGGCAGGTGTTAGGTCGTCCGATTGATGCGAGCGGATTTAGAACCTACTCCGAACAGCTTAGAGACGGAAAATCTCTGGAATGGGTGAGGGACGATATTTCTAGAAGCCAGGAAGCTGGCACAGCCGTCAACCGAGTTTATCAACGAGTCCTAGGGCGTGATGCCGATCCGAGCGGCCTCAACACTTATACCAATCAACTGGAGGATGGATGGACGCTACGGCACGTTCGCCGAGATGTGTTTTTCAGTGACGAGGCTCGGGCGCGGAGACAGACTCAGCCTCAAACTCAAACACCTCGTGTCAGAGTATTTGCTCCTAGAAGAGTTTGGAGACGGTAAGGATACAGAGTAGAGCCATCAGTAATTGCCGATATAGGGCAATTACTCTAAAGGATTCATTACGCGACCGAGAAATAAAATACTCTCAGATTTGCGATCGCGAATGAGGAAGATAAAGGGGTGATTAGCCTGAAACCGCTTACCACCCCCTCCTCTGAGTCCTACTACGACTCCTGTTGCTCCTGCTGCCTCAGTACCCGATTCATTCACGCTGACAAACGTCTTGTGAACGACGGCTGAGAGAAAAAGGTCTTTCTTACCATTCATCCCAGAAAAGTCAGCCGTGTTGCTGAAGGCAGAGGACATGCCCAGTTGGGATAATGGCTGTTTCAGCTCAAACTCTCCAGTAACTTTGAACTTGGGCAGAGAAACTTGTACCGGCTCATCGGAGGTGGAAACGGACGATAGCCACTTCTGTAGGTTTTCCCACTTCAGTCGCTGCTCCAATTGGCTTAATCCATCTGCTTTGTCCGGTAATAGAATAATCATGGACAAGCGACTGCCCACATAAGGCATTTCTAGTACTTTTAACCCGTCTAACTCAGCCATACCGACAGCCTCTGTTGCAGGAAGGTGCATCGTTGGCACGTCAATTTGCTGAGTGGGTGTGATGTTAAAGGGTTGGTTAGCCGTTTTTTGCGGATTGAACGGCGTGAGCCAGGTTCCATTAAAATAAATGGCGTTGGTCAGCACGAGCCGAGTTAGTGGATTGAGAATACCGTTGGGAAGAAGGTCTTGAATCTTTTCTTGAGTCTTTTTCGCTACCCATGTGTTAATGGTGCGACGTGCCTCCTCAGTGGCGTTAACAAAGTCTACTTTCTCTAGTTCAGCGCCATAGTCGTTTCGGGTTATGCTCAGGAACGTATCGAGGAAGATGTAGTTCTTTTGTCCCCACAGCCGATTCGCTTGGGCAAGTTGGTAAGAATTGCGATCGCTAGTACTGAGATCGGTGATGAGTTTGGTAAAAGCTGGGTGCAGGCGCTCTGGAGCGAGAGGAAATCGCAGAACCTTCGCCATTTGAGCAGCAGTTTCATGTCTAGCTCCAGCGTAAGTCATCGCTAGTGCTGTAGATATACTGTAGGGTGAGAAGGAGAGATTGCCCCTTTGCTCGCGCACCTGGCTATAGAGATCGAGAGCGAAGGCATTGTTGCCCTTGACAATAGTTGCTACATCGTTTGGCATTTGCACGCTCAGGGCGGGGATCGTTTGACTGGCGACCTCTTTAGGGTTGACTAAGAGTCCGCTCATGGCAATAAAACTAGCTAAAGTTGCGGCGAAACTGGCGATCGACCGTTTCATAAATACTGATGTCTCCTGTTAAAACCTCCTAGCAGCTCAGTTTTTGCTTCAGAACATGCTTGACGGGCGTGAATTTTTACTGCTTAACTCTAGTACTTATCACCTTAACCTTTGGGATTTATGCAAAGAAATCTTAATGACGAGTAAGGTTGGTACTGCCAAGAGATTGTTTTTAGGTCAGCCTGAAGCACCTACGACTGAGAAGTTCACTCCTGAGGTTCAAACGTGAGTCCAAATTGCACGCTTTCCGATAAGATTTGAAATGCCACAATACAGAGAGTAACAGATGAGCGGTACCCGACACTTGTTTTAAGCGAACTCGCACTTCAATTATGTACTTTAGGTTTCTGAGAAAAATCCTCAATTTCTCTCCCCGTCGCACGAGTCACCCTCCTCTCCCTGTCAGCCTCAACAGTGAATTAAATGCTTCACAGCTTACCCAACCAAAAGCTCCGCTTCAACCAGAGAGAGTTTAGTAATTGCTCTAAAGATTGAAAAACGATAGAGCGGTCTATACAAACAATAGTAAAGCACCTACTCCTAACAAACAGAGGAAACCAGCGAGTCCCGCCAGAGGTTTTTCACCCAAGCCAGTTATCCAAGTTTGGCTTTTTCCAGTATAAGAAATCAATTCAGCTGCATCTAAGCAAGCCAGACCCCAAATCCAACCGGCATGAAGCCCCCATGCCAAGCCTAAGCTACCACTATCTACCCAACGAGCGAGCACTAATATTAGTCCCATCAACCCTAATCCTGGCAGCTGAGGCAATGTATCTTTTTGCTCCCAAATTAAGTGTAGTAGGGCAAAAATAATGCTAGATAAGACTGCCGCTAACCAGAGGGAGTAGCTCTGCTGTAGTTCAGTAATTAAGAAGCCTCGAAAAACTAACTCCTCGGTCAAAGCAATCCATAACGCTAGCAACAGCACTGGCAGTAATGACCGTCCTAAGCGCTGGAAATTTTCTACGTGCCAATCTAGCCAGCCGAGTATCCATTGCCCAATAAATAAAGTGAGTAAGCTGAGAATGCCTAAGCCTAAACCTTTAACGAGTGACAGTAAAACTTTTAATTCCCAGTCTAAGCCGTAATCGGCAAAAGATACTCCATCTACCCAAGAAGCCCCCCATACAACTAGGGGGGCAATTAGGTAAAGCGATGCTACTAAAGGCAGCTTTTGCTTTAAGGCTAAGGGGTTAGGAGGACGCCATTTCACCAGGGTAGCGATTGGAATTGCTAGTGGCAGCCATAAAGCTGCCCAAGCAATAAAAAATGCCACGACTTTCATAAGAGAACTTGATGTCTTGAGGAACACCAATCCCTGATTAGCTGCCCAATCGAAGATTGCCATTGGCTTTTTGCAGCAAATTGTGAGGAGCTACAGATTGTTGATTCAAGGGCGCTAAAGGATGGATAAATAGGAAAGTCCATCCTTAGAGAGAACTCATTACACGTCTGCGGTTTCTAGCTCTGAATCGTCAGTCAACCTGGATGGATCGCTATCCACCTGCTTTAGGTGAATATGCTTGTATCCTAGTTTAATTTCAAATTCATCACCGGGCTTTAATCCCATTGCTTGGGTGTAGGTGGCACCAATAACAATTTGACCATTTTTGTGGACGCTCACGCGATAGGTCGGCTCCCGACCTCGACCGTCTTTTGTTCCCTCTGGATCGAGGGGAACGCCCTTAGCTGCTAACACAGCGTCATAAAAATCTGTTAAATTGACGCGGGTCTGGTCATTTTTTGTGACCGTGTAATAGCCACAACGTTTTGCTGTTTCTCGCCGAGGTAAGTGTGAGAGCTCTTTTACTTTTTGAAGCAGTGCTTTCCCCGTTAGCGGAGTAGTCGCAGTCTCTGTCATAAGTTCACAAGATATCCTTCTTTCAGGATGGTATGGTCATTTACTACTAAGCTATGAAAGCTCTATAAAAAATATATCCTTAAATCTCTATACATTGACAAGTATTTTTCGATCGTTTGTTGGATCTTCACGGATTTTAGCAAGTCTTGATTTTCCTCTCAATCATTAAGGCTATCTATAATTAACATTCTCCTTATGGCGTTTGGCCGGATCGTCGATCAAAATATGAGCATTTTAGTATAAGAGATCGACCTTGGTGTCATCGACTGTCGGCAGCGATCCTGAAAATCATCGCTAGCATTATAAGTAGTGACAGATTGGCAAAAGACGAGTCCTGTCGAGCAGGACTTGAGATACGCTGATTTTTCATGCAGGTATTTGGATGAGCGAGAGCTTGGCAATATGCAAGTCTGTTTTAAAATTGTTCGACAGTCTCAAAATACCTCCCCCGTAGTCCAGGCTTATACGCTGGATGTGGAGGAGGGAAACACGATTCTGGAATGTCTCAATCGAATTAAGTGGGAGCAAGATGGAAGTCTTGCTTTTCGCAAAAATTGTCGCAATACAATTTGCGGCAGCTGTGCAATGCGAATCAACGGTCGTTCGGCTTTAGCATGTAAGGAAAATGTCGGCAACGAATTAGCGAAGCTGCCAGAGCAATCCAACGGCGAAATTCCGGAAATAACCATTGCCCCAATGGGTAATATGCCCGTCCTTAAGGATTTAGTCGTGGATATGCACAGCTTCTGGGATAACTTGGAAGCTGTCGAACCCTACGTCAGTACAGGAGCAAGAGCGATTCCCGAACGGGAGTTTTTACAGACTCCCGAAGAGAGGGCACGTTTGGATCAAACTGGTAATTGTATCCTTTGTGGAGCCTGTTATTCGGAGTGCAATGCTCGTGAGGTTAACTCAGATTTTGTTGGTCCTCACGCTCTAGCCAAAGCCCAACGAATGGTAGCAGATTCTCGCGATGCTGACAAGGAAAGTCGTTTAGAGAATTACAACGAAGGCAGCAAAGGAGTTTGGGGGTGTACTCGCTGCTTGATGTGCAACGCGGTTTGTCCAATGGACGTTGCCCCAATGGATCAAATCGGTAAAATCAAGCAGGAAATTCTGGAGCGCAAGGATGACCAAGCTAGCCGCCAGATTCGCCACCGCAAGACTTTAGTGAGCTTGGTGAAACGAGACGGTTGGATTGACGAGCGCAAGTTTGGTGTGTTTGTTGTTGGCAACACATTTCGAGATATTAAGGGATTGCTGAGCATCGCACCTTTAGGATTGCGAATGATTGCGACGGGAAAATTCCCATTAAGGTTTGAGCAGTCAGAAGGAACGAAACAAGTGCGATCGCTGATCGAATCCGTGCAAAACTTGGAAGCGGAGACATCTAAGGAGGAATTTGCTGAAAAATTATGAGTTCTGAAACGACTACGTCCGAGCCATCTTCTCAGCAGTCCTCTCAGGACTTGTTGAATCAACCCGAACCCGCTTTGGGTTGGACTCCCTATGCCGAACAAATTAATGGGCGATTTGCCATGATCGGTTTTGTCGGTCTACTGCTGATAGAAATTCTTACAGGTCAAGGCTTACTAAGCTGGTTGGGTCTGCGTTAAAAACTTCACATTCTTCACATCATCTAATCCATCCGAAAGGTACGTTTCCAGATTCAGTTCTTGCTGAATCTGTTTCTTATTCGTAGTTTTTTTGCTCGCATCAGCGCCACGTCCAACCGTCGAGTCTTGAGCATTTTGCCATAGTACTAAAAATCTTAAACTCCATCAAGCTAGCTTGTAGACCTATTTTTGATTAAGCTAATTTATAGAATTAGCCGACTGATAGTTTAACATTCGGAGGACAAGCTTGTACCCTCCTAAAGAATGACTTCGTAGATGCTCCGACTTGCGCGACTTCTAAAGATGTTTGACCAGAAACTCTACAGCGCCTCCGACGAGCAGAAACGAGAGAACCGGATAGACGGCGAGGAGATTTCCTGGATTCCAGTTACAGTCTGAAGCAGCATCTACTCACTCATAACCTCAAACAATGAACACTCTGTTCGATGCCTTCATCTCTTACGGAAGAGCAGACAGCAAAGCTTTTACCACCGAGCTTCATACTCGATTAGTCGAACAAGGGTTAAACGTTTGGTTCGATCAAAACGACATTCCCCTTGGCGTAGACTTTCAGAACCAAATTGATGAGGGAATCGCTCGAGCAGATAACTTTATCTTTATTATTTCGCCCCACTCCGTCAACTCAGCCTATTGCCGCAAAGAAATTGTGCAGGCACTCAAGCACAATAAGCGTATCATCCCGATTATGCATGTCGAGCAAATTAGTCGAGAAACCTGGGATGAAAGGAACCCGAATCGCACCACTGAGGAGTGGAAAGCATACAAAGAGCAGGGGTTACATACAAGCTACCAGAACATGCACCCCGCGATCGGCAAAATCAACTGGATTAATTTTCGTGAGGGGATAGATGATTTTGAAACCGCTTTAGCCAATCTTCTGAATTTACTCCGCAAACATAGTGATTATGTCAGACAACACACCCAATTTTTAGACAAAGCCTTGGAATGGGACAGGCATCAACAGCGATCGCAATATCTATTAATTGGAGAAGATCGAGTACAGGCCGAGTCTTGGTTAAGAGTCCGATTTAAAGACGAACAGCCACCGTGCGAGCCAACGGACTTACACTGCGAGTTTATTACCGAAAGTACGAAAAATGCCCATAACTTGATGACGCAGGTGTTTCTCTGTTATGCCACAAAAGAACGAGGCATCATGGAGAAAATTGCTAAAACCCTGAGGCGAGAAGGCTTTACGATCTGGACGAATAGAAACGACATCCAAACTGGCATCCGGTTCCAAGACGAAATTAATGAAGGGATTGAAGCAGCAGATAATCTGGTCTACTTGATTTCACCGGATTCGATTCGATCCAAATATTGCCAAGATGAGTTAGAACACGCCTTTGCCCATAATAAACGAATTATCTCTCTGCTCGTGAAGCCAACTGACTTAGAGCAAATTCCACCTAAGCTGAGCGCTTTACAATTTATTGATTGTACAGGGTATCAGGATACCCAAGAGTACCGATTCAGCCCAGATAAACTTTTAAATGCATTACACCAAGATGCTCACTATTACGAGCAGCATAAAACTTTATTAGTTAAAGCCCTCAAATGGCAACGGCAGAATCGCAATCCCAGCATCCTATTGCGAGGTCACTATCTCCAACAGGCACAAGCTTGGTTGAAAATTGCTAAGCAGCGGACAGAATACTTACCGCTACCATTGCATGAAGAATTTATTGATGAAAGTAGCCGACAACCCCCTAATACTTCTTTAGAAGTCTTTATTTCCTATTCCCGTACTGATTCGGATTTTGCCCGTCAGTTAAATGATGCCCTGCAAAGCCAAGGCAAAACCACTTGGTTCGACCAAGAAAGCATCGCTCCCGGCAGTGATTTCCAGCAAGAAATCTATCGAGGCATTGAAAGCGCGGATAACTTCCTGTTCGTTATCTCACCGAGTTCGGTGAATTCACCTTACTGTGCTGATGAGGTGGAGTATGCAGCTTCGTTGAATAAGCGCTTCGTCACGGTATTGCACAGAACCGTGTCGCCGAAAGACTTACACCCCAGTCTAGCGAGCGTTCAGTGGATCGACTTTAAAAAACATGGGGGAGATTTTTACGCCAACTTTAGCCATTTGATCCGAACTCTAGATATCGATAGAGAGCACGTACAGGTGCATACCCGCTTGTTAACGCGAGCAATGGAGTGGGAGCGGCAAGGGCGTGATGATAGTTTTTTGCTACGCGGGAAAGATTTAGAAGCCTCCCAGCAATGGCTGGAGCGATGGATAAATAAAGAACCAGCACCTACGGAACTTCAGAACGAGTATATCCTTGCGAGTCGCGAGTTACCGTTCCGTAAGCCCAAACTCCGCACGATACTTTGGAGTAGCGTTGCGATCGCAATCTCGCTAATGATAGTGCGCGTTATGGGGCTATTGCAGCCCTTGGAACTGGCAGCCTACGATCGCTTGCTACAACTGCGACCGAGTGAAGGAAAAGACCCACGTCTGCTGATTGTGGAAGTCAATGAGAACGACATTCGGGCTCAAATGAGTCGGAATGAAAGCGGAAAGGGAACTTTGAGCGACTCCTCACTACAGAAGCTGTTAGAGAAATTACAGCAGTATCAACCCCGAGTGATTGGCTTAGATATATTTCGGGATTTTTCCGCTAGTCAGCACGCTTTAGCTACTCTTTTACGCGACAATAATCGTCTAGTTGGTTTGTGTGAAACCCGTTACACTGACGAAAATGGAAAACCTGAAGGTGGGGTACAACCTCCCCATGAAATCCCACGCGATCGAGTGCCAGAACGAGTTGGCTTTAGCAACTTTTTGCTGAGTAACAACTTAGCATTGAGTGGAGATAATCAGGTCGTCCGCCGTCAGCTTTTAGTTCAACCGCCCGATCCTAACGTTTGTCCCGTGCGGCAGGCATTTAGCCTTGCGATCGCTCGTCGTTATCTAGAAGCACAGGGAAAGCGGTATGAACCTGTGTTCACAGCCGATGGCAAATCGCTGCGAGATTTGAGATTTGGTAACACTTCCATCCGATCCTTGGGGCTGTTTGCGGGCGGCTATCAAGGAAATTTAAGCGCAAAAACGACCTACCACACGCTAATCAATTATCGAACCGATCGCGGAGATCCCAGAGAATTTGCCGAACGAGTCCCCTTAGAAGACGTTCTGAATAATTGGATTCCACCGCAACAGGTCAAAGACCGAATTGTTTTAGTGGGGATTACCGCTAAATCGAGTGTTAATGATTATGCGCTCACTCCCTACGGTTCAATGGCAGGGGTTCTGATTCAGGGTCAGATGGTTAGTCAGATTGTCAGTACTGTATTAGATGGGCGTCCTCAGATTTGGTGGTGGCCGCTTTGGGGAGAAGCACTCTGGATTTGGGTTTGGTCGGCAGTCGGAGGAATCATCGTTTGGCATTTCCGGTATCCTCAGCAGTGGGTCGTGGTATCGCTCGCCTCAGTGGTTGGACTTGCCGGAATCTGTTACTTCATCTTGGCTAGCCAAAGCGGTTGGGTACCGCTAGTGCCACCAGCAATAGCGCTAGTTATTACAGCAGGAAGTGCAATGTACTTCACGTTCAGGCTGCGGAAATAAGCGTTGTTGTAGGAGCTTGAAACTATGTCTCGGACTAAGTTCTATCTTTGGCAAAAAATTTTAGGGGTTCTGCTGGCTGAGGTACTGATGAGCTTCTCACTGTGGAATCCACCGGCACAAGCAGGTTGCTTATTTTGGTTTCTCTGTTCTGGCAGTAATAGTGGCGTAACTAGGGGAGGAGCGATTCGAGGCCCCTGTGCCTCAACTGAGCAAATACCCTTAACTGCTCTAGTGCCTGATAATCAACCGGAATTAACCGTTGAGCCGTATCCCACTTTTTGGTTTTATATCCCGGCTTATAATTCCAGAGTCGAGTTTGCCAAATTCATGCTGTTGGATGCCAATAACCATCCGGTACTCAAGCAACCGATCTTGGTGAAGCTCCCTGAAAGTTCTGGGATTGCCAAGTTTACACTGCCCAAGACCGAATCTGTTTGGTTAAAGGAGCGATCGCTCGAAGTTGGCAAGTCCTATTATTGGTTTTTTTCGGTGGTTTGCAATCCGCGAAAACCTTCTCTAGACCCTAATGTTAAGGGAGCGATCGAACGAGTTGAACGCACTTCTAGACAGGAGAGTCAGCTTAAGAATGCACCTGTTGAACAGCCTTACCTTGTCTATGCAAAAAATGGCGTTGTCTGGTACGACAGCTTAACTCGACTGATCGAGGAGCGAGATTCTTATCCAGAGGATTGGATGGCATTATTGCAGCGCTTTGAATTGCCAGAGTCTGTGAGGGAAAAAGCGATCGCTCAATTGCAGGCTGTAGATATTTCATATCAGACGAACCGCAAAGACACCGAGGTCACAGAGAAGATAAACAAGAGGAAATGACGAGAGAGGGAGAGGTTGTAGATGCGAAGTTGGGATCGAATTATAACCAGTTGCCAATGAGAATGTAGGGAGACCAGTGTTTGGGATGCTGGTATTTTTCAATTTTCATGAGTGCTAGTTGAGCCTGACGGAGTGCTTCGGCTTTTGAGATGTCTGGTTTGGCAAGTTGCTGGTAAAATTCTCCCATTAAGGTTGCGGTAGATTCATCTCCTAAACTCCACAAGGAAGCGATCGCGCTGCGTGCACCTGCTCGAACGGCGGTTCCGGCAATGCCTAGAACGGCTCGATCGTCGCCTGAGGCTGTTTCGCAAGCACTCAGCACGAGGAGTTGGATGGCGTCTGGTCGAAGGGAACCTCTGGCACGGAAGAGTTCGTCTAACTTCTCGACTTCGATCGCACCGTCGGCAGCAAGGAGAAATGTTTCCTCAGGCAGCGAGCTAAATAGACCGTGGGTTGCGAGGTGAACGACTTGGAATGATGACCTGTTAAGGGTTTGGTTGAAGTTGGAGCGAGTAAATTGGCGATCGCGCAGGCTACTGAGAGCGACACCGGCCTGCTCAATGGCGTTTAACTCGGCATCTACACTAGGTAGTTCTGCAAACTGCTGCTGGAACTCTTTTGGTGGTAAGCTGAGGCTAGCTCCTAAAACCTGTAACGATTGCTTTGACAAGGGTTTGGGGTCTTGAAGTTGTAAATTCAGAGCTAATGCGATCGCGTAGTTCTCGATTAGGTAGTGGGTTCCGTCGTATAAAGCTGCCATGGGAATCGTCCGCAGAGGGCCATCTAGAACAAAGACTAAGGTATTGATTCCTGCTGCATCTAAGCGTGCTTTCGCGGGTTGAACTAACCACTGATAGATTTTTTGCGATCGCTGTTGGACAGCATCAAAGCTGTATTCCTCCTGGAGATCGAGTTGAAGTCGATCGATGATTTGCTCAATTTCGGATTGAGAGATGAGTTGAGGTGGGTAACGGTATAAGTCTTGTTTTGGTAATTTGAGAATAACCTCTAAGCGGTCTTTGAGAATAATCGGGTAGATGACGGCAGCTGTTGGGGCTTGGGTATTGAGTAAGTCATCAAGCTGGGCTGGATTCGCGATCGCGCAAGGTTCCTGTAAGAAGTTTTCTAACTCGGCAATTTGTAGAGAAGCAATGACTTCACGCGCTTGTCTGAGGTTCGCTTGGCTGGCTTGAGCGTCAAGAGGCAGGAGTAAACCGACCAATTCTCGATAAACTGGGTCTTCTGCTTTGGCGCGGAAGGCAAACTGGAAATCTGAGTTACTAGCAGCGATATCCTCACGCAGAGTTTGGAGCGTGTTGAACGCTGCTGCGTAAGCTGCAATCGCGCCTTGGCGATCGTTTTGAGCTTGGTGCAGGCGTCCCAATTGCCACTGCCACTGATAAGCAATATCCCAAGCTTGCACGGCTTGAGATAGACGTAGCGCTTCTGCTGTCTGCGTTTGGGCTTCACTCCAGTTTTGAGTTAGCTCGTAGCGATAACCTAAATAGCCGAGGGCGTTAGCTTCTGATCGTCGATCGCCCAGTTGTTGAGCGCCGTGAATCGCTCGGCTTAAAAGCTGCTCAATTGCCTCCCACGAGGGAGTTTGTGAAATCGAAGAAAGTTGCCTGAAACGGATAAGGTTTTGGGCAAGATTAATCTGAGCAGAAATTGTATCAGTGCTGAGTGGTAAGGTCGTGACTCGGTTTTGGAGACTACGCCAGTCGAATGTAGCCAGCAAAGACTGATTCTGAGCAAACCACTGTTTTTTGGGGACAGAAACGCGATCGCTTTTTTGCAGACTTTGTTCAACGTCCAGCAGCAAACTCAGTTGATTGAGTTGCGATTTCACTCCATGCGCTGAAGAGATGTTTGCCGCCTGTTGATAATGCTCTAGAGCAACTTTAGCCTGCTGTTGAGCTTGCTCTAGGTGACAGGAGTTTTCCGTTCTCTCGTATAAGTCCTGTTCTCGGTGGCTCAAGGCTCGTTGGGTGTTGCCTAAACTTAGGTGTAATGCACCGAGCGATGAGGAATTTTGCGATCGCTGAGCTATCTTTAAGCCAACTTGCAAGATATCTTGGGAAAGATTGGGGTTTCCCAGCACTGCCAGGACACTACCCAAGTTATTCAAGCCTACAAGCGCGATCGGAGATGCTTCTGCTCGATCTTGGAGCGTTTTGAGCAGATTCGCGATTTCTGGCGACGTTTTTGGCTCCTTTTGGGGGATTAATGCCCCACAATCCGACTCTTGTGGTGTTAAAGTCTCTAATTGCTGACAGTCTGATTCTGGTAGCCCAAAGGATTGAAGTAAGGTATTGCAGGCACGAGGGTAAAGCCCCAACGATTGCATGGCTTGGGCTTGGTTGATTAAGCTGCGGGTGACTCCAACTGCATCGCCAGCTTGCTGGTAAAGCGTGGTAGCCTGTTGCCAGCTTGTGAGTGCAGCTTCGGCTTGTCCTTGAGCCAATTGCAGGCTGCCTTGATTGTTCCGCACCTGAGCGAGTATAGGCAAGCGAGCTGGAGTTGTTGCCTGGTTCTCTGTTTGGAGTAAGTTTAAACTTTGTGCGATCGCTTGATTGGCCTGTGTCCACTGTCCCAACTGCTGATAGGTGAGAGCGAGATTACTCAGTACCATAGCCTG
>DATNPC010000964.1:0-3829 GCA_036703375.1 Allocoleopsis sp. | reverse complement strand
TGCTTGCAGATTCGGATTGCGTCTCGTTTCATTCAGGACGTTGCCAGAGAATCTCTTGGGATGAATCCGGATCGACTGGAATTACTGCCCGAATTTCGGACTCGCGATCCACATATCGAGTCGATCGGTATGATGTTGCTGGCTGAACTCAAACACGACAATTTAGGCGGCAGGCTCTACGTTGAATCGTTAGTCAATGTTTTGGCAGTGCATTTGCTCAGACAATACGCTGCTGTCAAACCTCGTCTTGCAATTTACGACGGTGGATTACCTGAGCGCCAACTTCTTCAAGTTTTGGACTATATCCACGAACATCTGGATCGAGATATCAAGCTTGCAGATTTAGCAGCGTTGCTGGGCATGAGTCAATTTCATTTCAGCCATCTATTCAAGCAATCGATCGGTATCGCTCCTTACCAATACCTGATTCAACAACGGGTAGAACGGGCGAAGCAGTTGTTGAAACAAACCGACCGATCGATTGTGGATATTGCTTTGATGTGTGGCTTTAACAGCCACAGTCACCTGAGCAAACAGTTTCGGCAGCTTACGGGAATGACACCGAGAGCCTACAGAGCTCATTAACGTCGCTGAAGGTACTCCTTAACAAAGTGAAAACGGGGCAAGCACAGGAGGATTGCCCCTAAAGGTGGCGTTCGTGCGTTAGTCCCGATCTCACGAACAAAAGACTGGCTCAGTATCCGGGAGAATAACTACTGCCTTTGATTCACGCAAAGGTTCTGTATTATGAGTAAAGACGTAAAGAAATGTAAAGAATCATGCAGGACAAAGTCGTCGTTGTGGTGGGAGCCACTGGTGGTATTGGTTGTGCTCTAACGCATAAATTGGCAGGGGAAGGGGCAAGTTTGGTGCTAGCGGCAAGAAAAAGCGATCGCTTAGCTGCATTAGTATCCGATTTACCAGCAACGGATAGAGAACGGATTTTGACCGTACCGACAGACATCACAGACCCAACTCAAGTGAAAATGCTAATGGAGAAGGCTGTGGCTCACTTTGGTCGCATCGATGTTCTGGTGAATGCGGCAGGTGCCGGGGTAATGAAGCAGTACAACAAGGTGGAACCGAACGATCTCGATACCATGCTCGACCTGAACCTCAAAGGTAGCTTTTACACCTGTCAGGCAGCCGCAGAAGCGATGAAAGAGCATAGAGCTGGTCACATCTGCAACATCATCGGAATTTTGGGCAAGCACTCAATGGCGATGGCATCGGCTTACTGTGCGTCTAAGTTTGGCGTAGTTGGGTTCAGTAAGTGTATGGCAGATGAACTGAAGCGCTTCGGCATTAAATTCACGCTGTTCTACTTTGGCGGGGTTGATTCTCCGTTTTGGGACAATGTCAGCTTGAAAGTAGACCGCTCAAAAATGCTCCGACCAGAAACGGCGGCAGACGCCATTTTGTTCGCACTTAAGGCTGAACCGCAAGCGGTGCCGATGGAAATTAATATTCAGCCAGAAAGCCACTTATTCTTCTAAATGAAGCACAGTTGGTCAAGTCTCAGCAGTAGAGTTGACAGCAACTTTTGCCACGAGTAGGCGATACCTCGTAGCAAAATCGAGCGAGTCATGACCAATCAAATGCGATCGCTAGTTCAGAGGTTTGTGTCAGCGGAGGAAGCAACTCATCAGCCAGAGAATCAAAAATGTCACCAGCGTGGCAAATTTCAAGGGACCAATGCTAGCGATTTGTGTTCCCAGTGCAGTAGCTAACCCAGTACCGATTGCCAAACCGACGAGGAGGCCGACCAGAGCAATTAACACAGCACGACCAAATTGGTGCTCTTTGCGATTGAGAAAGTAAATACTAGATCCAAAGCCCAACGCCAGAGTCAACGGTAAAATTTCCTCAGAACCGGCAAAAGCCGTCCAACCGCCTAATCCCAGGTATGAAACAGCAGGCCAAAGCATCTCTCCCGCTGTTGGGGTATCAAACAGCTGTTGCAGCCAAGCGGGAGATTTACTAACTGGCACTTGGGGAAAACTCGGTGGTGATTGAGATACCTTTTCCGGAAAACGAATGCGTTCCGGAACCTTGATTTTTCCTTCTTGGCGCATCCTCAGGCGGTCCATGATGATTGCATCATAGGCAGCCTCTACCGTCTCTATCTGCTTTTGGTCGCCACGATACTGCTGCATCAGGCGTCCCTTAGCATCCTGAATTTCATCAAACGAAGCGTCTTCCTTGACCCCAAGCTTTTCATAGGGACTTTGATCGCTCATTCAAAACCTCCGAGACATCCCTTCTTTTCACTCGTATAACAGCGACTCTACACTGGTTATATATTAGCTACCGACTGACGCTCAACGCTGACGAACGCTACCGACAGGTAATCCGTTAATCAAGCGCAAGTGTCACGCCAACTCTCCTGCATGCTAGTTTAGCCTGATCCCCGGACATCAGCGCTCTCGCAGACAAACACTTTAACTTTGCAGCGAGTTACACTGACGCTAGTGCCTGAGTAAGACCATACTCTTGGGGAACTTCTCGACTAAGCAATTGAGCTTGGATGTCAATAGCTATTGGCATCCCTGATTTCTACGACGATAATTGTCTAGAATGCTCAAAACACCATTGGTGTCCAAAATCCTGCGTTTTGATTCCCGATCCAATCTCTTGAGGAGAGTATTATCTAAAATGCTCGATACATCATTGGTGTCCAAAATCCTGCGTCTTGCTCCCTGATTCAGTTCTCCGTGGAAAGTTATGACCATGGCCTCTGCCAAGATTCTTGTCGTGGATGACGACCCGGCAATCCGAAATTTAATTCTTCGCTTCTTAAGCCAGAAAAACTATCAGATGCAATCTGCTCATGATGGTAAGACGGCTCTCGCATTATTCGAGCAGTTCAATCCAGATTTAGTAATTCTGGACGTGAATCTGCCCGATGCCCTCGGCTATAACCTTTGTCAGGAAATGCAGAGTCGTACTGATGTCTTTGTCCTCATGCTCACTAGTCGAGCTGATGCGGCTGACAAAGACAAAGGCTTTAAACAGGGTGCTGATGATTACATCACCAAGCCTTTCGATCTGCAAGAATTAGAAAACCGAGTCGCCGCAATTTTGAAACGTCAGCGGGTTGTTACCGCTACCGAACAACAACGGCTTGTCTTTGACAAGTTGGTGATCGATCCAGGACGTCGAGAGGTGACTATTGACAATGAAATTGTCCCTTTAACTGCTTTGGAATTTGACCTACTACATTTTCTCGCCTGTCATCCCGGTCGGGTGTTGCGTCGCTCCGAGCTAATCCAGGAAGTGTGGGAGTACGATTATGTGGGAGACCAGCGAGTCGTTGATGTCCATATCGGTCAAATCCGCAAGAAGATTGAAACGGATTCAAGTCAGCCGTCCCTCATTCAAACCGTTCGAGGTGTCGGCTACAAATTTGAGGCTCCTTCCAATCATCAAAAGAATGGAAAGCCAGAGTCCTAAAACTGCGATTGTCAGCCAATGATGGCATAGCCTTAACTATCAACAGCTACCGGGTACAGGGTGCTCGCTTAATTTTCTATCCTTGAGAAATGATGGCTTTTCAAAAGCTGATACCCGTGAAAAGCTTGCCCAGTCTTGGAAGGTGGGTCGAACGCTTCTAGCCTGCCCTCGAACAGGCTAGAAGAAAGTAGACTTGGGACTCTCAGTTTAGGATTGAGAGGAGGTAGCAACGTGGTTGTTAGACTCTGTCGATGACGCCTCCTGATTGGCGACTGGCTTAGCTTCAGGTAAGGTGGGATTCTGCGCGACTTGTTCGAGTTGCTCTGCCTCGCGCTTAAACTCAGCTTCAAACTCCTTAGAGGCATCCTGAAACCCA
>DATNPC010000963.1:0-7581 GCA_036703375.1 Allocoleopsis sp. | reverse complement strand
TTGATTCAAAGTAGCTGCCATCTTGCTGTGCGACTTCTGGCTCTATACCCGTTACATCAGCATAATACATATAGCAAATTTCATTCGTTTGAGTACCAACAATATACTTACCTAGCGGCAAAACCTGAACGGAAAACCCAGCTTCTTCATATACCTCTCTTCCCGCTGCTTCCTCTGGTAATTCCCCTTCATCTATCCCCCCAGTAATTGGGCAAGGATAGAGGCGATGTTCTTCGTTAATATCGGGAATATCGATACAAAGAGGCTGCTGCCTAATAAGAACTTCATACTGTCCTCTGTTAAAATTACTTCTTCTCACAAGAAATATCGCTACAGAATCTCTGCCTTTTCTTTCTAGATAATGAAAACCCTTAGCCGTTTCCTTGATAGTAATCCAATCAGTACTAAAAATAGTTTTCTCTTTGTTCATCGTGCTGGCTTCAATATACTGACTGATAGCGATCGCTTACTGCAATGATGAATGATTGTACTGGCTCAATCAGCGATGCAATCAGTTCGATATGTAGTTGGTCTGTATCCTGAATTTTATCAAAATGCCTTACCTCTCCGGCAAGGCATAATTTTCACTCGTTATGGATTAGCTATTCTTTCAAGTTAGAAATCACCGAATTGGTAATTCTCGCTTTCTACTTCCACCACTGCATGGGTATGACCGTCAATGATTTCGTCACTGCTTGGAAGCTCAAACAGATTTGTTGAAAGCCTTCCCGAACATTGATAGGCTCTAGTTAGGTGTGGAGTCACGCTTGCCCCCAAACCGCGCATAACCGCAGTAAGCACGTAAGGTTGAATTCTTTGATGAAGAAACCGGATTGTCTCTTGCGCCCTTTCCCGAACGGCTTCTCGCGAGAATTCAGGATTGAATGTTTCGATTAGGGCGGTATCGGGTGTAGATTGACCCTTAATGATTCTGGTACATTGCTCAATTTTGTCGCAATAACTTTTAATTGTATTGAGCAGATGGGAATCTTCCATTTGCCCAATAAGCATTCTGATACCGTCATGGGTTCGGTGTTCTTCGTACATGATTGAAGTGCTGTAAAGAAAGGTTTTCGCCCTGAATCAGGCAGTCGCCCTCGTTACTGCCGTTAACCTTTCAAAATTTGCTATAGGGGCTGAATTAATCTCTGCGGCAATCGCGTGTAGCGCTGTCGCTGGCTGGTCTGCCTCAAGGCAATGGCGATCCGCAACGTCCTGAGCATATTCCTTTCATCGTTTTCCCCCATGCCGCTTGACCGGAGGAAGCCGACTGTATAGCATTTAATGAGATGCTTCATAAAACACTTCATTAGATGCGATGAGTACCAAAATTAGCCTCGACAATATTCAAACCCTCACCGACTTTAAGCGAAACGCCAAAGAGTATGTGGAGCGAGTAAAGGCGACAAAATCCCCGCTTGTGCTTACCGTAAACGGGAAGGCAGAAGTGGTGGTGCATGAAGCTCATGCGTTTCAGGAGCTTCTCGATCAACTCGAGCGTGTAGAGGAAGAACTTCAAGCGATGAAGCTTGAAGTGTTGCGACACGATATAGGCATTGGCATAAAGCAGCTTGAGATCGGTCAATTCACGGAATACAACGAGGAGTCTTTATCGGCGTTCTTTGAAGACATCAAAGCGAAAGGACGAAAGAGGCTGGCTGGAAATAGTGCTGTATGAGTCGATTTAAGCTCTCTGCTCAGGCGACGCAGGATATAGAGGATATTTGGCTCTACATTGCTCAAAACAGTCCTCAAGCTGCTGATAACCTCCTTGATAAGATGCGAATCAGGTTTTCAAGGCTTGCTCAGTTTCCAGAGCTAGGGCGAGTACGTTCTGACGTGGCTCCTTTTGTGCGAAGTTTTCCAGTGGGTAGCTACATTGTTTTCTACCGTCCTATAGAGCAGGGGCTTGAGATAGTGCGTGTGGTTCACGGCTCACGAGACATAGGACAAATCTTTCAAGTCACAGGAGATATGGAGCAAGAAGAAACAGAGGAGATTTAAGGCGCTCCTCCCTAAACAGTCAAACTCTCTAACAGTGTAGGTAGTTCACTGATTGCTTAATCTAAAGCTTGAAGAAAAAAATGCCTCTTTTTCAGAGGCATCTATCAACTATTCATTCATTGGTTTCAGTCAGTCGCTTGTTTTAACGAGTGACTAACGCATCAATTCGAGTGGGTTTGTTGTCTCGATTGAAACGAGTGTATAGGGTTAGTTTGAACTGCTGTTCGAGTTGAACGGGAACCCCATCAACTTCGGTGAAAGTTCCTAACACTTTTCCGTCTTGGTCGCGAGCGACCATATAGTTCGGAAATCGAGAATCAGTGCCGACCACAACTTGAACGGTTTCTCCCGTAAATACCCGATTTGGGTAATCAGAGCCCTGTAGTCCAATCAGCTTCAAAGACTGGATTGCAGGTTGCTTGAGTTGAGCTAGGATTTCCGGCAGTCCGACCATGAACACTAAAGCAGTTGAGCCATTGGGTGAGTTTTTTCGGTGCTGCACTTGCCATAGTGCCGTGACTGCTTTGTAGCGTTCCTCGGCGGTTTGACATCGATCGAGCAACTTCTTGTACTTGGCTGACAAGGCTTTGAGGTTTTCGTCTACCTCGTCTTGCACCCTGCGCGGCATGACCTGGTTCTGCATTTGGTAGCGTCGAGCGGGTGCAAGTGCGATCGCAACATCCTGGGCATATTCCTTGCATCGTTGTTCGGCAGCGTTTAGCCATGCGGGACTAACTCGCTCTGGGAAGAGGCTGGCGAACGTTCGCAGGTTTGCCATTCTGAATGAGGGTGGGATAAATACCTCATTGACGGCTCGGATTAACCGGGAGATGGTATCGGTTGCGCTTTGGGATACTGGTAGCGATCGCTCGACATAAACATCTTTGTCCCTGTAGTGTTTGAGCCAAAGCACTTGTTCAAACCTCATCGCTTCACTTGCCTTCTCAATCACCTTGGGATTGGCTCGTGCTGCGTGTTTGAGGCTATCCACTTCGGTTTGCAGTTCCTGTGCCAGTTCGAGAACGAGATTTTCCTTGCCTAATGCGTTGGCTTTGGCAATGAGATGGCTGATCAGACCAACCTGATTGTCCATTGCTCTGACTAGAATGGAGGCGAGGCTTCCTTCAACCTTCTCTTTTGCCTTAGATAACTTTGGAGCAACCCCAAACTTCGCAATGGCATCTCCAACATTAGGCAGCTTGGATTTGGGAATCCAAGGCACCTGATCTCCATCCGTGTCTCGCCCAATGGACAACCATGTTTCTTGGTTGGCGACGATGACACCACTGAAGTTTTGCCATCGCGGGAGCGCACGGTTTACCCAAACTTTTAAATCCCATCGCCACCTGCACGGGTAGGAGAAGACGATGATTTCCTCTCCATCCTTGATGCCTGGGATGCAGACTTCTCCATCCTCGAGTTCGGCATCTGGCATAGCCATGCTGTAGTTGAACTTGATTGCTCCTGCGGTTGCTAGCTGCACCTGGTACTCCCGGAATAGGTTCAGGACTCGCTTTACCGTCCAGGAATGGGTTGCCAAGACACCATTAACATCGTGTTCGAGGATTTGCTCTAGAGCTGGTCCCTCCTGCGATTTAATGTTTTCAGCCAGGTGTTTGACTAACTTGGTGCGATCTGCGCTAGCCTTCGGCAACGCCAAGGGCGAACGCAGCAGCGCTTCACTATCGCCTTTGGCACTGCGCCCAGCGCAATCGCTTGTCAGTTCATTAAGCCTTTTACACTCTTCTAGTGTCCTCGGTAAGATGTCTTGCTCCACTGCCTGCCAAGGTAGGAACTGGATTACTGAGTAGCTTGAAGACACACTTCCCCAATGCTTGCCGTTCTTGCGTGGGGCAAGCTGCACTACTCCGAACGCCAAGTTCTTGGGAACCCGGATGCCATTGTTTCCAGGACTGTTGCCTTTGAAACTGGAGCGTGGCAGTACTAGGGAGACATCGCCATCGTCGAGGGACGGTAGATAGGCGACGGTTCCTTTACTAAGCCAGCACTTGTTCGGGTCAACTGCCCTGAATTGAAACGGTACGTAGGCTTGCAGTCCCAGTGCCTTGAAGAATGATGCAGAGGCTTTCGCGTGGCAGTCTCCTGTCCTGAATTGCCCATCATCCACAATGCGGATTTTGACTTTCATGGTGACGATGAGTTCGCACTCGCTGGTTAGATTGCTGCCGTAATTTGATGCACCGCTGTTGCTTCCGAATAACCTCAAGAAATGGTCGGGTTGGGTTCCATCTTTGCAACGAGCGAAGATGCAGCGACCTAACCGTCGTGAGTTAGTTCCACCGTCAACTCTGAAATCTTCCCATCCCTGTTCTAAGGCAGCTATTGCTCCCTCGATGTCTCCCTTTTGGATGAACCCTGATACATCCCCGACTGCAAATTCAACATCTGGGTACAAGTACTGCAACAAGGTGTTGTAGTAAACGACTTTGTACGGTAAGTATCGTTGTTCGTATAAATCGAAGACGAGGAGTTCTAAAACAAGTTTTTCCATCGGATTGCCGCAATAAATTCATCGCTAGGCGTAGAGCGATAGCTCTTTTTTCGATTGGAATAAACTTGCTTTACACCAATTGGGTTTAAGAATGTAACAATTGATTCAAGCTCTTTGCCGAGTTAGTTATTAGGGTTGTTAAGATGCCTAGACTTGTCAAGATTTAGATTACTGAAGAAGCTGAAACATCAAGCGGTGACGAGTAAGCTTAATGCTTGACGAAACAAGCTTTATACTCCATTGGTCTACACTGTTTTTGTCTAAGTCGTGAAATGGATGGAAGTTGGGATTAACGCTATCCCTACGTGCAGGAATGGAAAATTTGGAATGAACCCGACCAGTACGGTTTTAAAAACCACGAAAGCGATTATGGCTTACTTCTTAAACGCGTCTATGAAGCCATGCAGATTGACCGTAACAACAGGGATATTTCCAAAAACATTCGCATCGTTTCTGCCGGAATTGTCAACCCAGAAAAAAATGTGCTCATGGCAATATACGACACTCAGCCCGTGAAAGACTTTCGAGCTATTCATCAAGGGGACATCCCTTGTGATATTTTCTCTTACCACCCTTACGGTGGAAGCGATGCAAAGGCTAGGGTATCCTATCGAGCGAGCCTTCATCTACGACTTTCAAGATGACAAGCCAGGTACAGGGAAAGGGCAGCTTGGTCTGCTTGATGCCAACTTCAATCCAAAAAAGGCGTGGAATGCCTATGCCGGATTCCCTAAGTAATCCGCTAATCAGCATTCAAGTCGCTGGGTAAGAAGCTGGGGGAGCTAGGGGATAAGATTATGCAATGTTTTATGCACATCAGCTTAGCTCCCTGATTAGCGATCGCATTCTGCTATTTTTGCAATTTTGGGATGCACCCGTTCTCGTGTTCGGTACGTGACGATGATTCTCTAATCCAAATGTTACTGTTATCTTCAAGTTTAATTTTACACATCCAGCCCATGTAGTCAGCAAAATTCCTATATTTCTGTTGTATTATCTCACCCATAAATGGAGCTTTGCTTTTCCAGTTAATTCTGACAAATAATCCTTCAAAAAATTTGGGTTTACTTTCCATTAATAATGCCATAAGTTTTGAATAAATTTGACTGGATTGTGGTGTAGTGTGCGAGTTGAGTAAGGTGGGTGTTACCCACCCTAGAAGTTTTAATGTTGGCTTACTTGTTGTCTCCGAGCTTCTATAATCTTGTGCAGTGACTCCGCATCGAATTGTGAGAGTGCTTTATTTAGCTGTTGGAGCTGTTGCCATTTTTCGATTGAGTAGCTGTGTTTTGGATTCAGCTCTAGCACTTGACAAAATTGGAAGAAGTCATTGCTCCAAGCGAAGCCCCCAATTCTTTGTGCAAAGGTTTGGATTGTGCTTTTGTCTAGCTCTATGGAAGTGTTTGTTGCGTTTTTCATTGGGCTTAACCTTTGGACGTATCGCCCAATGAAAGGCAGTCGCTTCGGTAATGGTTTGATTTCTGCGATGCTGCTGTTTATGGCAGTTGTGAAGAAATTACTTGAACGAAGAGTGGACTACACCACCGACGTGTTGGTAGCGCTGTTCTAGTTCCTGCCACTCAGGTGTAGAGCGGCATTGTTCGAGTAGAGCTGAGCTGATTTGCAACGTGCTTCCCTCGTCACCAAAAACAAAGTAATCTTTCTCGTTTTCAAGTGCCGATTCTAGGAATCGAGCGATATCCGCCAGAGTTTGATAAAGGTCGGAAGCAAGTACTTCTCGATCTACCATCTCTATACCTCCTTATCCAGTTCGGCGCACTTCTTGACAGTTCCAATTGCGCTAGATGCTTCATCGATAGAGTCTTGCAGCCGTCGATGCTCCTCTACTGCTGTATCAAGGACTTGATATCCTTCATTCATCAGTTCCGGGCTATAGGGAGAGGTCGCCAGCTTGTCGAGAAAGTTTATCAAGTTCTGTTGAGATGGAGTCAGCTCTGGTGCGTTCATTTCTGATTCCCTCCATGTCTGCATTGCAAAAATCATCAAAAGTCCTTGAGTTGATGCGGTCGTGATTGCTGCCCTCCTCGAACTCGAAATAGCATTACCTGGACTTGCGATGCCTCTGCGTAGCAATCAGCGTCTGTGAGAGCAACTGCTGCAATCTCAAGAATTTTCTCCCCATCCCAATTACAACTGGCGGCGAGTTGCAAGCCCGTAATTTGGGAGGGGAAGTGGGTAAAGTTGGCCCTGACTTTTCGCATCAGATATTTACCCCCTGCGATTGCACCCAGTTCTTAACACGAACTTCTTGCTCTGGAGTAAGCTGTCCGCCGTTGTCATAAGCGGCTTGCATTTCCCCAACAGACAGAACGTTTTCGTCTTCGGCATCTGTAGCAATGCGGTAGAGGACATTAGAATGTCCCTGTTGGTATACCAGCGCTTGGCGCTTGATATGATCCAAATCAACCATCGCTACCTCCCGCATGTAGCGATGATGTGTTGAAAGTTTCTGTCATGATTTCAAATAGCTCCTCAATCGTTTGCAGTCGTTGCGTTTGCTCTGGAAGTGAAGGTCAGCGCTAGAGGCGGCCAAACTATCAGCGCTGGCTTCTGTTGTCGTTTGTTATGATTGCTGCGCTAATCGCAGTTTTTCCAATGTTTGGAGATATTTCTGAACCACAGAATCCGGCTCAGAATCTTCTTCCTTCCACTGTTGAATCCAATCCACTGCGCTGTCGTAATCCGGGACGAGGAGTAGTTCCTCAATTTGTGCCACCCGATTAGCAACGAGCTTTTCTACTTCGGCGCGATATTGGTCTGCCCATTCGCTTAAAGTTGCTTTGTCAGTCGTCATTTAATTGCAGAAGTTCCAAGAGTCGAGCGTCGTAAGGCAGTCGCTCTAACTTACTGAAGAAGCTTTAGTTGTTACAAACCTTATAACGCTTTCCCTTAAGGAGTTTTGATGTATCTACTTCAAGAGAGGCGTTTTCTTGTTAAAGGTAACTAGCTAGCTTTACATCATTTATAATCAATCCCAAATTGCCAGAAATGTTGAATGTTAATAAATCCTCATGAAAATTAGCCCAAAACTATGATAGATTTTG